>DATKKJ010000001.1 GCA_035543055.1 Terriglobales bacterium
GGGACACATCGGCCTCACCCCGCAGTCACTGCACCTGATGGGCGGCTACAAGGTGCAGGGCAAGTCGCTGAAGGCGGTCGAACAGCTCATGCAGGACGCGGTCGCGCTCGACCGCGCCGGCGTCTGCTCCATGGTGCTGGAGGGCGTGCCCCGCGAGGTCGCGGCCATGATCACCGCCGAGGTCTCCTGCCCCACCATCGGCATCGGCGCCGGTCCGGATTGCGACGGCCAAGTGCTGGTGTTGCACGACATGCTGGGCCTGACCTTCAGCCCCCCGGCCAAGTTCGTCCGCCGTTATGGCGACATCGGCGCCACCATCACCGGCGCCGTGGCCCGCTTCAAGCAGGATGTGGAGACCGGTATGTATCCCTCCGACCAGGAGTCCTACCACCTCCCCAAGGACACCAAGGCCACGCTGGACGACCTGGAGGAGCGCAAGAAGTCCCTGCGCCTGCAGTAAGGATCACGCAGCAGCGGGTGCCCCACCCGAGCCCGGTTTTGGCTTGGGTGGGAAACAAACCATGAAGGTCCTCGAAACCGTCGCTCAGATGCGGGCTGCCTGCGACGCGCTCAAGCGCGACGGCAAGCGCCTCGGATTCGTCCCCACCATGGGCGCACTCCACGCCGGGCATTTGTCCCTGGTCCAGGCCGCCCGCCGGCAGTGCCAGGCGGTCGCCGCCTCCATCTTCGTGAACCCTACCCAGTTCGGTCCCAACGAAGACTTCTCCAAGTACCCGCGCACCTTCGACCGCGATAAACAGCTCCTCGAGGCGGAAAAGGTTGCCCTTCTCTTTGCCCCTTCGGTCGAAGAGATGTACCCGGTCGGCTCCAAGACTTTCGTGCACGTCGAGGAGATGAGCAAGAAGCTCTGCGGCAAGTCCCGGCCGGGCCACTTCCGCGGCGTGACCACTGTGGTCAACAAGCTCTTCAATATCGTCGAGCCCGACCTGGCCTTTTTCGGTCAGAAGGACGCGGCCCAGTGCGCCATCCTCCGCCGCATGGTCCGCGACCTCGCCATGAGCGTCGAGATCATCGTCTGCCCCATCATCCGTGAGCCCGACGGCCTCGCCTTGAGCTCCCGCAACGCCTACCTCAGCCCCGCCGAGCGCAAGCAGGCCACCATTCTTCACCGCGCGCTTATGCGCGTGCAGTCCCTGGCCGACAAGGGCGAGCACTCCAGCGAAAAGCTCATCGCCGCCGCCCGCGACGTCTTCGCCGAGCAACCGGGGGTACGCGTGGATTACGTGGAGATCGTGGACAGAGACACCCTTGATCCCGTCCCCGATGTCTCCCGTGGTGCGCTGGTCGCCGTCGCCGCCTTCGTCGGCAGCACCCGCCTCATCGACAACATCGTGCTCACCGCCGCCGGTAGCGCCGGGCATCCCTAGCCCCTTCGATCGGGGTGGAGCAGGCCTTCAGGCCTGCACTGTCGCGCTCTATTTTCTTGTCATCCCGAGGGAGTCCCGTAGGGACGACCGAGGGACCTTGCGTTCTGCCCGCGCTGACGTCGCCGTTCGGCGGAGGGACGTCAGTCCCGACGCCTTCCCCGACACGTACGCATTCCCCGCGATCACATACCTCAACTGCTCCTCCACCGCCTTCGCGATTCCCACCCGCGGCCCCGTCGCGACCCTCACCGGCTCGTGACTTTCATCCACGATCCGCAGGTCGGCCCTCGCCGCCGTCACATCTTTCCCATTGTCCCGCGCCCTTGTGATTCCCAACGCCTCCGCCAGCCGCCCCGGACCGCTGGTCAGCATCTTGCGCCCGCGCTCCGTCGCCAGCTGCTCCGCAGGCACTCTTCGCCGTCGGGCCATTTGCTCCAGTCCGCGCAGCGGCTCCAGCGCTCGGATGAGCACGCATCCCGCCTCTCCTTCCGGCATGCAGGAGACGTTCAGGCAGTGGTGATTTCCGTAGATGAAATAGACGTAGGCGTGCCCCGGCGGCCCGAACAGGACCTGGTTGCGCGCCGTCGGCCCGGAGTAGGCATGCGCCGCCGGGTCCGCTCGCCCCAGGTACACCTCGACCTCGACGATCCGTCCCGCGATCTCCCGCCCGCGCTCCCGCCGCACCAGCACCTTGCCCAGCAACTCCCGGGCAACCTTTCGCGGGTCGCGGGCATAGAACCTTCTGGGCAGTGTACGAACGGGTGACCCCTTCGCCTCCGGCGCTCTTGCAATTCTGGGCGTCACAAGAGATATTCTCAGCAACTCTGGCCGCGGTTGAAATCCTGCATGAAGGAGCACGATTCTATGACATCGCGGGCAGCCAAGACTGTTCTAGCCCTTCTCGCCCTGACCACCCTGGCAGTGGCAGCCACCATTCCCAACGGCACCCACATCACCGTGCGCACCGCCTCGGCCATCTCTTCCGGCACGGCTCGTTCCGGTGAACTCGTCGACGCCACGTTGGCCAACGACGTCGTGGTGAACGGACAAACTATCGCCAAAGCCGGCTCGCCGGCGAAGCTCCGGGTCACCTATGTTCGCCCCAGCGGCCGCTTGAGCAAGCCAGGACTGGTGACCGTGCGCCTGGCGTCCATCAACGGACAAACCGTCCACACGACCGCCGTGAGCCGTCAGGGTAAGAGCCACACCAAGAGCAACGTCACCAAGATCGGGGGTGGTGCTGCGGCGGGCGCTCTCATCGGCGGATTGGCTGGCGGCGGAAAGGGAGCCGCCATCGGGGCCGGGGTCGGTGCGGGCGCCGGCACCGGCGTCGCCGCCGCCACCGGCAAGCAGGAGGCGGTCATCCCCTCCGAAGCCGCCCTCACCTTCACCGTCCAGTAGTCTTCCCGTCCTCTGTGGTGGAGCCCTTCATCACAGAGGACTTTATTTTCCTGACGGCTGAAAGCTGATGGCTGACGGCTATTTCAGCGCCGCCAGCACTTCTTCCGCGTGCCCATCGGCCTTCACTTTGGCGAATACCCGCTTGACCTTCCCATCTGGCCCGATCAGGAACGTGCTGCGCTCGATGCCCATCACTTTCTTCCCATACATGTTCTTCTCTTTGAGCACCTCGAACGCCTTGGCCAGCTGCTTGTCGGGGTCCGACAGCAGGGTGAAAGGCAGGTCGTACTTCTCCTGGAATCTCTTCTGGCGCTCGGGCGGGTCGGGCGATACCCCGATCACCGTCGCCCCGGCCTTCTGGATCTTCTTATATGCGTCGCGGAACCCGCACGCTTCGATGGTTCAACCGGGCGTATCGGCCTTGGGAAAGAAGTACAGCACCACGTTCTTTCCCTTGAGGTCATTCCGCGACACGGTTTTGCCGTTCTCATCCAGCAGACTAAAATCAGGTAGCTTGTCGTCGACGTCCATAGCCCGACATTTGTACCGCAAGCGCACGCTGCAAGTCACCCTCCTGCTGCTCCTGCTGGCGCCGTCGGCCGTGTGGTCGCAGAAGAAGCCGGCCCGCAGCGGCCCTCGTGCCACCGCCCTGGCCGTGCTCTCCCCCGACGGCAAGAGCGCCGTGCGCCTCATCCCCATCTGTATCCGGAACAACGACCGCTTCTGGGACGCCTCCATCTACCTGGCCTCTCCCAGCCCCATGGCGCTTGAGCCCGGAACCGTGTACGAAGTCGAGCGCACCGGGAACTCCATCGGCCTGTTCACCGTCGCCCAGCCGGTGCAGGAGAATGGCGCCTGGATCGCCCTCGGCACCTGGCAGCCGCCGCGTCCCAAGACCGCCACGACTTCGCCTACCTCCGACGACGATCGCCCGGTGTTGCGTCGCGCCCAGCCCCCCGCCGCCAGCCCTGAGGCAGCCTCCGCAGCTCCCCCGGAACCCGTGGCTCCGCCCCCGACTCCCGTGGATTCCAACCGTCCCCTCCTGAAGCGCGGCAAGCCGACGCCCGGGAGCGAACCGGTCACCCCGGCCGTCCCCGCCCAGCCCGCCTCCGCACTCAAGTCGGCGCCGGCGAAGCCCCCCAAGCCTCCGGAAATGGTCGCCGCCATCTCCGACGCCGGCGGGCCCGAGCCCCATCCTTTCACTCTTGCGCGCAATGCCGACGAAGAAGCCCGTCTGCGCAAGGCGGCCTCGGTGCTGGTCGAGCAGGCGGTGCTGAAGCAGGCGGGACTCGCGCCCTCCGCTGCCCGTGTCGATTTCCAGGAGAGCTCGCTGAAGTACTTCGATCTCGATGGCAACAACAGCGCGGAAGCCGTGCTCAGCGCCCGGGTCGCGCTTGCTCCCCAGGCCCCACGGCCGGCCGCGCGTCCGCAGCCGCCTCACCGTCCGGCTCGTCCCCCCAGCGTCGCCCTGCGCGAGTTCGAGGTCACTTTCATCGCCCGCGAGGACCTGAGCGGCGAGCTGCACCCCAGCTTCGCCCGTATCATCGACGCCCGCAACGTGCACCTCGACGGCCGCTTCGAACTCATCGACGCCGTGGACGTGGATGGTGACAGCCGCGGCGAACTCCTCTTCCGCCGCCTCATCGGCAAGGACGTCAGCTACGTCGTCCTCAAGGTCGGCCTCAGCCAGACCACCAAGCTCTTCGACTCCGCCGGCGAATAGGTCTTACAAAGTAGCCCGCGCGCCCTCGCGCGGGCCGATGTGTAGCTTCAGCGGCCGATTGAGTTCTCCAGCGCGGCTCTTAATTCCGGGAACCTGAACTGGTACCCGCTCTCCTGCAGCTTCTTCGGCATCACTCGCTGGCTTCCCAGCAGCAGGCTCACCCCCATCTCCCCGAACGCGACTTTGACGGCGAACTCCGGCATGGGGAACACCGTCGGCCGGTGCAGCACCTCGCCCAGCGTCTTGGTAAATTCCGTGTTCCTCACCGGATTCGGCGCCACCACGTTCACCGGCCCGCGCACCGCATCATTCACGATCGCATGCTCCACCGCTCCCGCCGCGTCTTCCAGCCCCACCCAGCTCATCCACTGCTGTCCGCTCCCGATCCTTCCCCCGACCCCCATCTGGAATGGCCCCAGCATCTGCTTCAGCGCCCCACCGCTCGCACCCAGCACTACGCCGAAGCGCACCAGCGCCACCCGGATCCCTGCCCGCGACGCCGCCTCGGTCGCCGACTCCCACTGCCGCGCCACTTCCGCCAGGAAGTCCGACCCCGGCGCGCTGCTCTCGTCCAGGTTTTCGTCGCCACGGGACCCGTAGAACCCGATGGCCGACGCGCTCACCAGCACCTTGGGCTTCTGCTGCAACCGCGCCAGCATGGCTGCGATGGTCAGCGTTCCCTGCACCCGGCTGTTGAGGATGCGGGCCTTCTTCGTCGCGGTCCAGCGTCCCGAGATGTTCTCGGCCGCCAGGTGGACCACGGCGTCAAAGCCCTCCAGCGAGGCCGCGTCCAGCGCCCCGGCGGGGATCCAGTGGATCTCCCCCGGCCGGGCATTGCCGCGCACCATGCGGCTGACCTGGTGCCCCGAGGCCTCCAGCCGCCGCACCACCGCCGCCCCGATGAACCCCGACGCTCCGCTCACCGCTACTTTCATAGCGTCAGAGTTCTACTCTTCACGCTCGTCCCAATCAATCCGAATATCCAGTTTCTGTCATCCTGAGCGAGGGCTTCAGCCCGAGTCGAAGGACCCCTATAGCGACCCAAATCTCGACAAAGTAGCCCGCGCCCTCGCGCGGGCCCCTCTCCGAACCTCGCGCCACGACCTGCTTTTCACCCCACCAGCTATAATCAAGTATGGCGACGCTTCGCCACCAGATCGCGACCAACGTCCTCACGGTCACCAAGTTCCGTGACCTGCTGAAGAAGGTCCGCGCCAACCGCCCCAACGACGATCTGGAGATCATCCGCAAGGCCTACGATTTCTCCCTCCAACACCACACCGGCCAGACCCGCGCCACCGGCGAGCCCTACCTCATCCACCCCCTCGAAGTGGCCATCGTCCTGGCCGAGATGAAGCTCGACCCCAGCGCCATCGCCGCCGGCCTGCTCCACGACGCCGTCGAAGACACCTCCGTCACCCACGAGGACGTGGAGCGCGAGTTCGGCGAACAGGTGGCGCACATCGTCGAGGGCGTCACCAAGATCAGCAAGCTCGACTTCGCCAGCCGCGAGGAGCGCCAGGCCGAGAACGTCCGCAAGATGGTGCTGGCCATGGTGGACGACATCCGCGTCGTCCTCATCAAGCTGGCCGACCGCCTGCACAACATGCGCACCCTGGCCGCCCTGCCGCCTGACCGCCAGCTCGCCATCGCCAAGGAGACCCTCGAGATCTATGGCCCGCTCGCTCACCGCCTGGGCATGGGCAAGATCCGCAGCGAGCTCGAAGACCTTGCCTTCCAGTACGTGGACCCCATCGGCTACAAGAACATCCACGACGCCATCGAGGCCCGCCGCAAGAAGGGCGAGCAGTTCCTGGAGCAGATCGAAGGCGTGGTCCGCGAGAAGATCAAGGAGCACGGCATCAAGGCCAAGGTCGAGAGCCGCATCAAGCGCATCTACAGCATCCAGCAGAAGCTGCAGCGCCAGCACATCACCGTCGACCAGGTCTACGACCTGCTCGCCATCCGCGTCATCACCAAGTCGGTGCAGGACTGCTACGCCACCCTGGGCACCATCCACAATCTCTGGCGCCCGGTGCCGGGCCGCATCAAGGATTTCATCGCCATGCCCCGGCCCAACCTCTATCAGTCCCTGCACACCACCGTCATCGCCGAGAACGGCACCCCCTTCGAGGTCCAGATCCGTACCGAGGACATGCACAAGATGGCCGAGGAGGGCATCGCCGCCCACTGGAAGTACAAGGACGGCTCTCCGGTCACCGCCCGTGACGAGCAGCGCCTGGCCTGGCTGCGCCAGGTGGTGGAGTGGCAGCGCGACGTCACCGATCCCAGCGAGTTCCTCAACACCCTGAAGATCGACCTCTACCCCGAGGAGGTTTACACCTTCACCCCCAAGGGCAAGGTGGTCATCCTGCCTCGCGACGCCACCTGCGTGGACTTCGCCTACACCATCCACACCGAGGTCGGACACACCTGCGTCGGCGCCAAGGTCAACGGCCGCATCGTTCCCCTGCGCTACAAGCTGCGCAACGGCGACATCGTCGAGATCCTCACCCAGCCCGGGCACCACCCCAGCCGCGACTGGCTGGGGTTCGTCAAATCCACCCGCGCCCGCAACAAGATCCGCCACTGGATGAACGTCCACCAGCGCGAGCGCGCCATCGAGATCGGGCGCAAGGTGATCGAGAAAGAAGCGCGCAAATACCGGGTCTCGCTCAAGGACATCGACGACAAGGTCTATGCCAGCGTCGCCTCCGAGTACGGCGTCGGACGCCCCGAGGACCTGCTGGCCGGCATCGGCTATGGCAAGTTCTCCGCCCGCCAGGTGCTCGGCCGGCTCGCTCCCACCAGCGCCGAGACTCCCGCCCAGGAGACCGGCGCCGTCACCAGCGCCGTCCGCCGCGTCTTCGGCGGCGCCGACAGCGGCGCCCTCAAGGTCACCGGCCACGACGACCTGCTCGTCTATCGCGCCCGCTGCTGCAACCCCATCCGCGGCGAGGACATCATCGGCTACGTCACCCGCGGCAAGGGCGTCGCCGTCCACTCCCGCAACTGCCCCAACGTCACCAACCTGATGTACGAGGTGGACCGCCGCATCGCCGTCGAGTGGGCCCGCGAAGCCAAAGGCGCCGCCCCCGGCACCTACCCGGTCAAGCTCACTGTCTTCTGCGACAACCGCGCCGGCATGTTGAAGCAGATCACCTCCATCATCTCCGACAACAACACCAACATCCGCAACATCGAGGCCCGCACCGCCGACTCCCACGCCACCATCGACATCGTGGTCGAGATCCAGGACCTCAAGCACCTCGACCAGATCACCACCGGCATCCGCAAGGTCGCCGGCGTCCGCGACGTCCAGCGCGTCCAGAAAGTCTGACCGGATCCTGACCCAGTAGCCCGCGCGCCCTCGCGCGGGTCGGCTGACTCTCCAACCCCTGTCATCCTGAACGAGGGCGCTATGCCCGAGTGAAGGACCCCTCGAATGCGGCCAGCGGCGATGCTGCTTGCAGGCGCTTTGGCCACGAACCCCTCAAAAGAACTCGGCGTCCGCCGCGTTCTCCGCGGTTAGAATCTTGAAATCATGCGCGAACCCGTCTCCACCAAGGACGCCCCCCAGGCCATCGGCCCCTACTCCCAGGCCATCAAGTCCAACGGCCTCATCTTCTGCTCCGGCCAGATCGCCCTCGACCCCGCCACCGCCCAGATCGTCGCCGGCGACGTCGCCGCTCAGACCGAGCGCGTCCTCAAGAATCTCGCCGCCGTCCTCAAGGCCGGCGGCAGCGGCCTGGATCAAGTGGTGAAGACCACCGTCTTCCTCAAGAGCATGGGCGATTTCGCCGCCATGAACGAGGTGTACGGCAAGCACTTCCAGGCGCCCTTCCCCGCCCGCTCCACCGTCGAGGCCGCCCGCCTGCCCAAGGACGTGCTGGTCGAGATCGACGTCATCGCCACCCTCTGATGTCGCGCCTCCGCCAATTCGCCGCCTTGCTCCTACTGCTGGCGCTGGCCCCGGTGGCGGCTGAAGAGCACCCGGTCCGCACCCACTTCGTCCTCGACCTCTGGGCCAAGGCCCTCGGGGGACGCGACAAGCTGCTCGCCATTCGCTCCAT
>DATKKJ010000002.1 GCA_035543055.1 Terriglobales bacterium
AAGCCACGCCTCAACAAGGGCTTTGGAGCATCGCCGTAGTCTGCGCCATTCCACCCACCTTTCCGCGAAGAATCGCCGCGAACGGCGAGAACGCCGAGATTGCGCGTGATTGGCCGGCGCGAGTGCGCCCACCCCTGGACATCGCCGAGGTCGCGCGTGATTGGCCCTCGCGAGGGCGCGCGGGCTACTTTGCCGAATCTGGAGTGGGGATTTCTGGGGGCACGAAAATAATGCATTTTTCTCAGTCCTGGGTGTGGGCGCGTAAGTCTCCCGGAATCAGCGGGTTGCACGTCTCAACTATAGCTTTGAGCAAAGTCAAGCGAGACTTTTTGCCCCCTCTATCATGCTGATACATAGGGACTTGGGTGACCGCGCTTCCCGGACGTCACAATCAGATTTGCTATGGTGGAAAGAGGGGGCAAAGTCGTCGGTCGTCAGTCGTCGGTCGTCGGCTAAATCAAAGACCCAAGAACCAGGCGCGGAGGAACGCATGGGTGCAGGAGACGTATGTCGAAGAAGGGAAACAGTACCAAGTATCAGGTACCAAGTACCAAGCCAAGGCAAAACCCAACCTCCGCCGAGCGTGAAATCCCAACACATCCCAAGTTAAGAGGCGAGAGGGCGGAAGAAGAGTACCAAGTACCAGGTACCAAGCACCAAGGAAAGGCGAGCCCATCGTCGCGTGAGATTCCGTCCCATCCGAAGCTGCGGGGGGAATGGGCGGAGTTGCAGTTCATGGCGCGGGCGGCGGCGCAGGGGTTCCGCATCGCCAAGCCGATCAGCGATTGCTATCGCTGGGACCTGATCGTGGAGCACGAGCTGGGGTTCCACCGCGTCCAGGTGAAGTCCACAACGGTGAAAGAGAACGGGAGCTATCGGTGCGTGTATTTCTCGTCGGCGAAGTATCACGACTACAGCCCCGAAGACTTCGACTTCCTGGCGGCGTATGTGGTGCCGGAGGACGTGTGGTACATCATCCCGTCGAAGGAGATTGAGACCAGCTCGGTGACGCTGGATGTGGCGGGGCGGCATCCGGGGAACAAGTACGCAAAGTATAAAGAGGCGTGGCATCTGCTGAAGCGGCCGGGGAGGTTTGATATTCAGGCGTGTGCGGACGTGGAGTACCAAGTACCAAGTACGCAGTACCAAGCAGAGTCCGTAGCGCATAGTCCATAGCGTATGGCGCCTAGGCCAGAGCAAAGAGCCAGATGTCCGCGGCACCGTGACTGTCGTCACTGACGGCCCGGGAAGCGGCTGGAGAGAATGGCGCGCCAGCGGCGTAGAATCTCGCCCCGGAGGTTCCCCCATGCGTTCCGCACTCCTGCTTTGCATCCTTGCCCTCACCTTGAACGCAGCGGCCCAGGCGCCGAGCAAGCCGGCGGCCAAGCCGGCGGCCAAGCCCGCGAAAGCGCCGGCCGCGAAGGCCGTCAAAGTCTCGGCGGAAGGCCAAGCCTGCCTGGATTGTCACAGCAACAGCACGCCGGGAGTGGTGGCGCAGTGGAAGGGCAGCGCCCACGCCGCCAACAGCGTGGACTGCTATTCCTGCCACAAGGCCAGCGAGAAAGACCCGGCGGTGTTCGACCACTACGGGCACCGCATCGCGGTGATCGTGACGCCGAACTATTGCGGGCGGTGTCATGCGGCTGAGGTGGAGCAGTTCGAGAAGAGCCATCACGCCAGCGCCGCCAAGTTCATCGGGTCGTTGGACAACACCTTGGGGGAGATCGTGGAGGGCGGCCCGGCGGCGGCCAACGGCTGCCGGCAGTGTCACGGCAGCGAGGTGAAGTACATCAAGGACGGCAAGTTCGACCCAGCTACCTGGCCCAACAGCGGCATTGGACGGATCAATCCGGACGGCAGCCTGGGGACCTGCGCCGCCTGCCACGGGCGGCACTCGTTCAGCTCGGCGCTGGCGCGGCAGCCGGAGAACTGCGGCAAATGCCATATGGGCCCCGACCATCCGCAGGCCGAGATCTACACCGAGTCGAAGCACGGCATCCAGTTCCGGGCCAACATCGGGAAGATGAACCTGGAATCGAAGTCGTGGGTGGTGGGCAAGGACTATTCGGCGGCGCCCACCTGCGCCACCTGCCACATGAGCGCCACCAGCACGCAGAAGATCACGCACGACGTGGGCGACCGCATCAGCTACACCCTGCGCCCGGTGGTGAGTATCCACCTGCCGAACTGGGAGAAGCGGCGGGCGGCGATGCAGGATGTGTGCGGCAACTGCCATGCGACCGGCTGGGTGGAGAACTTCTACAAGCAGTATGACGGGACGGTGGAGCTGTACAACGAGAAGTTCGGCAAGCCGGCCAAGGCCATCATGGACAAGCTGCGCGCCGACAAGAAGCTGACGCCCACGCCGTTCGACGAGCACATCGAATGGATCTTCTACGAGCTGTGGCACCACCAGGGACGCCGCGCCCGCATGGGCACCGCCATGATGGGGCCGGATTACACCCAGTGGCACGGCTTCTACGAGGTGGCCAAGACCTTCTACACCGAGTTCATTCCGGAGGCCGAGCGGCTGGAGCCGGGCGTGACCGCCGAGGTCATGAAGAGCGACTATCACAAGTGGCACGAAGGCCTGACCCCGGAGCAGATCCAGCAGCAGATCGAGTTCTACAAGAAGCGGTATAACCAGTAGGAGGCAGGAGGCAGGAGGCAGGAGGCAGAAGGCAGAAGGCAGGAGGCAGGGGGCCATCGTCCGGGAGTAACCCAAGGGCATGGCCCTTGGGGAGCTTCCCTGGGTCGGGATGACACGGTAATGTGTCCCCCATGGCACATTTCCCCAAAGCACACCCCTGTCAGCGGGCTCCCCGCGCCAGGCTCGCAGCGGCCACGCGAATCACCCTGGTGTACGGTGATGGGCGGCGCACGCAAGGGCGTTTGCACACCGTCTCGGAGACTGGCGGATGCGCCGGCCTGGAGATGCAATTGCCGGCCTCGACGCTGGTGAACATCGAGCTGCGGACCTCGGCCGGCCCGGTCAACGCCATCGCGGAGATGCTGCAGCCGCTGGACGCGGCCCGCCAGCCCTTCCGCTTCCTGGCCATCGATGAGGACGACCGCGGCCGCCTGCAGCAGATGGTGAAGTGATAAGACCCTAGCTTTTCGCCAGGAGCCGCCCTGCCGGGCGGCTTTTGCATGTCTGGAGAACCGAGGCTCAGGCGCTCTGGGCACGGGTGGGCGCGAGACTGCGCTCCAGGAGCAGCAGGAGATCGCCGGCGGTGGCGGGGCGGCGGGCGCGGTCGGTGGCGAAGGCGGCGGCAAAGAATCCCGGCAGGGAGGATGGAGCGTCGGGGAGCGTTTCGGCCAGGGGGCGGTAGCGTCCCTCGAGTACCGCCGAGTGGACAGCGGCGATGGTGGAAGCGGCGAAGGGATGCACTCCGCTCAGCATCTCGTAGCTGATGACCGCGAGGGCCCAGAGGTCCCAGGAGGGCTCAACCAGCTCTCCTTTCAACTGCTCCGGGCACATGTACTGGGCGGTGCCAAGCAGGATGCCGTCACCGGTGTCGGCCGTGGGCATGGCGGTATCGGGCGTCCGGGCCAGCAGCTTGGCGACGCCGAAGTCGAGCACCTTGGGAACATCGGCCGATTCGGCGCGGGCCAGGAAGATGTTCTCCGGCTTCAGATCGCGATGGATGAGGCCGCGCTTGTGAGCGGCTTCGACAGCAGCGCAGACGCCGCGCAGGATGTCGAGGGCGCGCGCGGCGGGGAGACGGCCGCCATGCAGCAACTGCTGGCGAAGCGTCTTGCCGACGAGCAGCTCCATCACCAGGAAGGCGCCGCGGCCGCTCTCGATGCCGAAATCGTGGATGGCGACCAGGTTGGGATGAGTGACCGAAGCCGACATGCGGGATTCGCGGCGGAAGCGCTCGGCGGCCTCGGGGTTGGCGATCAGGTCTTCGCGCAGCATCTTGATGGCGACCTCGCGGTCGAGGGCGGTGTCGGTGGCGCGATAGACGGTGCCCATGCCGCCGCGTCCCAGGCGCTTGGCCAGCCGGTAGCGTCCGGCAAGAGTGCGGGGAAAAGGCATGGGAGTGAGCTGGGAGCCGTCGGAGGCGCAGCGCGAGATGCCGGAGTCGTAACACTCGCCGCACTCGCCGCACTCAACGTAACCGCCGCGTGCCGGAGCGGTTGCGGGACGTTCGAGCAACAGAGCCAGGGCGCCGGCGATGGCCAGCAGGAGTTCCTGGTCTTCGCTGCTGTAAGGCTCCTCGGAACGCTTGGGGCCGAAGACCAGCAGGGCCTCGCAGGCGTCGGCGGACATGGCGACGGGAACGAGCAGCTCGATGCGGGCCTGGCGGAGAAAGTCGGTCTCCTCATGGGGCAGTTGGGCGCGCAGCCAGCTGGATTCGGAGGCCGTGGTGTGCAGCGGCTTGCCGAGCACGCGCATCATCCCCACCAGCTTGCTGTTGGCGTCTACCGCCCCGACGGCCACGCCCGCTGGAGCCGAGGCTATGCAGCGATAGCGATCCTCGCCGGGCCCGCGAACCAGGAGAGCGACGAATTCAGGATGCAGCGCCGATTCCATACGAGCCACGGCTCGAGGCGCCTCTTCTTCCAGGCTGGAAGCCTTGCGGATCTCGTCCACCACCTCGTGGAGGACCTGCTGGGCGTTGTAGCGCTCGCGGAAGAAACGGCGGTCCAGCGCCTGCATCCAGCTCTGGCGCTTTACATGCCCGACCGCGGCGAGGATGCCCAAGGTGGCATAGGGCCAGCCGCGCTGGGAGAGCAGCGCGCCCACGGTTTGGTCCTTGTGTAGCACCAAATCGAGCACCAGGATGGCGACCGAGACCGGAACCAGGTAGAGCAGTACTCCGCGGGCGACGGCGTACTGCAGGCCCTGGCGGATCATGATCCGGACGTCAAAGAGCTGGTGCTTCACCAGGGCGTAGGCGAAGCACAGCGGGAAAACGAACATCAGGGCCGGGATCAGGATCTGCATGTCAGGCCGAGCCCAGACCTTGGGAGCGAAGGCGGCGAGCGGGAAGCCGCCAAAGAAAGCGCCCAGACTGATGGCCGCACCGGTGGACAGCAGCCGGATGCGGCGCCGTTCATTGACTTCGCTGCGGCGGTAGCTCCACAGCAAGCAAGCCAATCCCCCCATCACGTACGCGCCCGCCAAGGAAAGCCCAGCAAGGAAACCCACGCGAACCTGCGCATTGGAGAGGTTCAGCTGCAGGCGATGGGGCGCAAACACGAGGCCGAGCCTCCAAAGTGGATTGGCGAGGACGAAGGCAAAGCCGGGAATCGAAAGCCATATCCACTTGGAGCGAGAAAAGACCTGCCGCGGGAAGACGGAGAAAAAAGCAAACACCAGGAACCACCAGGCGCCGTTCGAGATCACATCGGGCACGAGGAATGCGCCCTGCACCGGCCAGGGTAGGTGGCGCCAAACGACGGCTCCCCCGGTGACGATCGGGTGGTACTCACAGGCCAAGGCCGCCAGGAAAAGCGCCCCCACTCGAGCCGCGAGTTCGTGCGGCCGGCTGAATACGATGAAGAACGCCAGCAGCAGTTGCAGCAAGCTGCTCAGAGACCACAGCAAACCGACTACCCGGACGAAGAGAGGAGTGCCCTGGTAACGGCGCAAAAGGGAGAGCGTGGCGTGGACCGTTGTACCGTTGCGGTCGGCCACCACAGGAATGGGGCCAGGGCCCTCCAGGTTCCAAACCGCGATGACGAAATCCAGATTGTTGCGGATAGAAAAATCGCCAATGGAGACGAGCACGTCGCCTGGTTCAAGTCCGGGCGCCTTGGCGCGCCTATCAATACTCTGAATGACGGGAGAGTCCGCCCGACGGTCCAGGTTGAGCCCTGTGGTGCCCCAGCCGAAAAACTCAAAATAGACGAAGTTGAGGCAGAAGTAGCCGAGGAACACGGCGGCACAGGCGTAGATCCACCACGGAGCGCGCGCGCGGAGAGCCATGAGCCGTGGGCCTCCTGATGCCAGCAAGTGCGGCGATTATACCGCCGATGGGAGGTGTAGCCGGAATAGCGCCGGGGCTGTATCCTCGTTCTCCATGCAGGTCAAGGTACTGTTTTTCGGGGTGCTGAAGGAGATGGCGGGCCGGGCCAGCGAAGGGGTGGAGCTGGCCGAGGGCGCCACCCTGTCGGACCTGCTGGAGCGCTACGAGAAGGAAGTGCCGAAGCTGAAGCAGTACCGCGGGTCCATCGCCCTGTCGGTGAATCAGGAGTATGCGGCGGCGAGCACGCGGCTGAAGAATGGCGACGAGATCGGGCTGCTGCCGCCGGTGAGCGGCGGAGCGGACGAGGAGCCGCTGGTGAGGATCGTGCACGAGAGGATCGATCCGCACCAGATCGTGACCCCGCTGGAGCGGCCGGAGGACGGAGCCATCGTGATGTTCGACGGGATCGTGCGCGACAACTCGCGCGGGCGCAGGACGCTGTACCTGGATTACGAAGCCTATGAAGAGATGGCGCTGAAGCAGATGCGCGGGCTGGCGGCACAGGCAAAAGAGAGGTTCGCGATCCGCAACGTGGCCATCGTGCACCGGCTGGGACGGCTGCAGATAAGCGAGAGCAGCGTGTTCATCGCGGTGTTCTCGGCGCACCGCGGGGCGGCCTTCGAGGCCTGCCGCTGGATCATCGACAGCCTGAAGAAGACCGTCCCCATCTGGAAGAAAGAGTACTTCGAGGACGGGGCGGTATGGGCGGACGGTGAGCCCTTCCCGGAGGAAATCCGCCGGGGCGACGGAACCAAGAGGGAGGAGCGGGCATCCAAGTGAGTAGTTCCCCATGAGACTACTTTGGACTGCTCTGGCCGTGCTGTGGTGTGCCTGCGCATGGGCGCAAGCACCGGGCAGCGGGACCGCGGCCGGACAGCCCGCTCCGGCACAGAAGCAGGAGAACATCCCCACCTTTAGAGCCGACGTCAACCTGGTCAACGTGTATGTCACGGTGGCGGACCGGGCGGGCGCGCCGGTGGGCGGGCTGACGGAAGACGATTTCCAGCTCTTCGAAGACGAGGTGCCGCAGAAGATCTCGGTGTTCGCGCGCGAATCGGAGCTGCCGCTCTCCATCGTGGTGGCGCTGGACACCAGCCTGAGCACCCGCAAGGACCTGCAGTTGGAGCTGGCCGCGGCACGCGACTTCGTGAAGTCCATCCTGCGCCCCCAGGACAGGCTGGCGCTCTACCAGTTCTCGCAGGAAGTGCAGGAAGTGGTGCCGTTCACCTCCGACATGAGAAGCATCGACCAGGGGTTGAAACGAGTGCACGTGGGAGCGGCGACGGCGTTGTATGACGCCATCTACCTGGGATCGCGGGCGCTCTCCCGGCGCCAGGGAAGGAAGGTGATGGTGGTGATCACCGATGGGGGCGACACCATGAGCCAGGTGGATTACCAGGAAGCGCTGCGCCAGGCCCAGATCGCCGACACGCTGGTGTACAGCATCATCGACGTCCCCATCGCGGCCAGCGCGGGGCGCAACACCGGCGGTGAGCACGCCCTCATCCAGATCGCCAACGATACCGGCGGAAAGTACTACTACGCCGTTTCCGACGAGGATCTGAAGCGCGCCTTCCAGAAGGTGAGCGAAGAGCTGCGCACCCAATACCTGCTGGGCTACTATCCGTTGAAGCGGCTGACCGACTCCGATTATCGGCGGATCGAGGTGCGGCTGAAGCCGGACGCCGGGCCGCGCTTCGCCGGGCTCTCGCCCCGTCACCGCGCGGGATACTACACCTCCAAGGCGGAGTAGCTGGGGTAGAATGGCGCCATGCCATTCCAAGGGTCCAGCAACTTCCGCAAAGCCAAGTCGCCTCCGCCGGAAGAGACCTTCCAGGAGGCCGCCTACCTCAAAGCCCTGGGGGAGAAGCAGACGCCGGTGACGGTGAAGCTGCTGGACGGCGAGGTGGTGCGCGGCTGGATCGAGTACTACGACCAGAACATGGTGAGGCTGACGCGGGAGGGGGCGCCCAACCTGTTCATCTTCAAGCACCAGATCCTGTACATCGCGGAAGAGGGTGGCCGGCGCAAGCGTGAATGATCACCCCAACGCGCGAAAAGTGCGCGCGTCGGGGGCCCCGGAGTTCGTCCCCGCCATGAGCGAGATCGCGCGCGAGGCCGGCGCGCTGCTCATGACCTACTTCGCCCGGCGGGTCAAGATCGAGTACAAGGGGGACGTGGACCTGGTCACGGAGGCGGACCGGGCCAGCGAAGCCCTGATCGTGGAGCGCATCGGCGCCAAGTGGCCGAAGCACGACCTGGTGGGCGAAGAGGGCGCGCGGGCCAAGCAGGGCAGCGAGTACCGCTGGTACATCGATCCGCTGGACGGGACCACCAACTTCGCGCACGGCTTCCCGGTGTTCTGCGTGTCGCTGTCGGTGGAGCACAAGGGCGAGGTCGTCGCCGGGGTGCTGTACGACCCGACGCGCGACGAGCTGTACGCGGCCGAAAAGGGGAGCGGCGCGTACCTGAATGCGCGGCGGCTGCACGTCTCCAAGACCGCGAGCCTGGCGGAGAGCCTGGTGGCCACCGGCTTTCCCAGCCACAAGCGGCACAAGAACCCCAACATCCACTTCTATCATCAGATCACGCTGATGACGCACGGGGTGCGGCGAGCGGGATCGGCGGCGCTCGACCTGGCGTGCGTGGCCAGCGGGCGCTTCGACGGCTTCTGGGAGTTCAACCTCAACCCGTGGGACACGGGCGCGGGCGTGCTGCTGGTGCGGGAGGCCGGCGGCAAGGTGACGCGCTTCGGGGGTGAGCCGTTCACCCTGGATTCGCTCGAGACTGTGGCCAGCAACGGGCTGATCCACGCCGATCTCCTGAAGGTCTTCGGAGACATCTTCGCGGGGCGCAACCTGGAAGAGCTGCCGTCGGCGGTGGAGTACGGGAAGGGAAGATGAGGATGCAGGCGGCAGGACGCAAAAGGCGGGCTGTGGCGCTCGCCTTGTTTCTTTTGTCGCTTCCCGCATGGGCGCAGACACCGGATGCGGCGTATGAAGCCGAATTCAAGAAGTGGCAGCAGGGGCAGATCAAGGACCTGAAGGAGAACTGGCTGCCGCTGGTCGGGCTGTTCTGGCTGCAAGAGGGCGACAATCCCTTTGGGGCGGACGAGCACGCGCGGGTGTTCATCGCCCGAGACTACCTGCTGGCCCACGAGGGCGACTTCCGGCTGAGCAAAGGTCAGGTGTGGTTCCGGGCGGTCCCGATGTCGAATGTGCGGCTGGGAAAAGCGTCGTTCCGAGAGGTCCTGATGACGCCGGCGCCGCCCGGCCCGCCGACGACCCTCGCGGTCAACACGCTCCGCATGTTCATCATTGGTCGCGGAGAGCGATTCGGGGTGCGGGTCAAGGACCTCAACAGCCCGGAGTTGAGCAAGTTCAAGGGGCTGAAGACCTATCCGCTGACCATGGCGTACGTGGTCACCGCGCAGTTCGAGCCCGGGAATGGAAGGACGATGACCGTCCCCAATGTGCTCGGAGACCGGCAGGAGGTGGCGGTCGCCGGGCAGGTGCGGTTCAAGCTCCACGGGCGCGAGCAGACCCTGGACGCGATGGAAGGAGAAGATGGCGGGCTGTTCATCGTGTTCTCCGACCTGACCAAGAAGAAGGACACGTATCCTGGCGGGCGGTTCCTGGATATATCGGCGCCGAAAGACGGGAAGGTCGTCCTGGACTTCAATAAGGCTTACTCGCCGCCGTGCGCCTTCACCCCTTACGCGACCTGTCCGCTGCCGCCGAAGCAGAACCAGTTGCAGGTGGAGATCAGGGCGGGGGAGAAGTATTCGGGACATCGGTAGATCGCCGGCATTGACCTGAAGAGCAGAGGAGGGAATAGGGGTCCTTCGACTGCGCTCGGCTGGCGCCTCGCTCCGCTCAGGATGACAAGGGGGAGAGCGGCGAAACTGGCGAAGGGTGTGACGGCGGCCCTGGAATCTCCTTTGTTACAATTCCTAATGTGGGAAACGAGCGGAACGACCTCTTAACGCGACCGATCGCCAAGCGTCCGGACAAGGTGAAACTGAGCGGGCGCATCTTATTTCTTACCGAAGACCCCGCACTCATCCGCAAACAGCTCGATGGCTGGGATATGCCGTGGGACACGAAGAACCCGGCCAACAATCCCAAGCTGCGCGACGACATTTCCACCGACGAGATCACGCCGGCGCATCTTTGCTTCTATTTCGACCAGACGCTGGGGGAGATCCCGTACGCCGGCCTGAAGTGCGGCAACGAGCTGCCCATCAAGCGCGGGGACGTGAAGCGCGGCGGGTTCGTGGCCTCGGTCAGCGGCAAGCGGCGGGGCAAGGGGTCCAGCCGCGAGCAGTCGCCGTATGCGGAGATGTCGGCCGGCATCCGGCTGGTGATCGCGGAGAACATTGAGCGCATCTACAGGCAGAACTGCCAGAACCTGGGCGTGCTGACCTCGACGAACTTCGAGCTGATCGACCGCATCCGGCGCGGCGAAGAGATGCCCCTGGAGGAATTCACCCGCGGCGAGGACGACATCACGCGGCAGGTCATCGAGTACGGTGGCTTGTTTGCCTTCAACGTGGCGCGACTGCAGAAGAAGGTCTTCCTGCCGCCCATCAAGACGGAAAAGCGCGGCATGACCATCGCGGAGAAAATCTTCGCGCGGCACATGGTGGACGCGCAGGGAAAAGTGGGCGTGCCCTACGTAAAACCGGGCGACACCGGCTTCGCACGCACCGACCTGCGCTTCAGCCACGAGTACGTTACGCCGATGGCATCGATCTTCTACGAGCAGAACGTCGGCAAAGACGTGCCGGTCAACGACAAGGACACCATCCTGTTCTTCCGCGACCACCTGACGTTCCTCGACGAGGTGATGTCGGAGGAGAAGCGGAAGATGGGGCTGCTGGACCTGGCGACGCAGCTCAAGTTCAAGCAGCAGGACTTCGCCGAGAAGCAGGGCATCCGGCTGCACGGCGAGCTGAAGGACCGCAAGGGGTCGGAAGGCATCTGCCACTCGCTGGTGCTCGAGAGCTACGCGCTGCCCGGGCAGCTCAACGTGGGCTCGGATTCGCACACGCCGCACGTGGGGGCGGTGGGATGCATCGCCTTCGGCATCGGCACTACCGACGTCTTCAATTCCTGGATTACCAAGGACGTGCGGGTGAAGGTGCCGGAATCGGTGAAGGTGGTAGTGCGCGGCAAGCGGCGGCCGAATGTCACCGCCAAGGATTTCATCCTGGCGCTGCTGGCCATGGATTACATCCGCAGCGGCAAGGCCCTGGCCAAGGTCATGGAGTACTCCGGAGAAGCCATCGAGGAGCTGAGCGTGGACGAGCGCGCCACCATGACCAACATGGCGGCGGAGATCGGCGGGTTCACCGGGATCGTGGCGCCGGACCAGAAGGTGGTGGATTTCCTGGCCGAGCGCCGGGGCATGGACCGCAAGAAAGCGGAGGCGATGATCCAGGGGCTGAGCAGCGACCCGGACGCGCAGTACGCGCACGTGATCGAGCTGAACGCCGACAAGCTCACACCCATGGTCGCGACGCCGGGCGATCCGGGCAACGGCAAGTTCATCCGCGACTTGAATACGCCGGTGCCGGTGGAGATCGCTTATGGCGGCACCTGCACCGCGGGCAAGAATGAAGACATGGACATGTACGCGCGGGTGCTGGCTGATGCGCTGGCACAGGGGAAGCGGGTGGCCGACTCCTGCAAGTTCTACATCCAG
>DATKKJ010000003.1 GCA_035543055.1 Terriglobales bacterium
CCATGGCCGGCGGCGGGCAGTAGCCCTTCCCTTTAATCGAAATAGCCTCGATAAGTAGTTTTGATGGGATGAATGGGTTCGCAACTCACTTCCCATTGTGACACTTGGCAGTCGCTCGTATAATGTCTCGTGATTCGTCCAAACGCAGTGGGGAAGGACTTCACTCCCGTAGCGGCAGTGCCGGCATCGTACGGGGGGATTTTTTCTTGCTTCCGCGGGCCCCGACCACACTCTAATCCAGCAGTGCCACCGACCCACCGTCCCCCAAGGAGCGCCTCGCATGGCGATTAACAAGACCGAGAAGATCTGGCACAACGGCAAGCTGATCAACTGGGACGACGCCACCCTGCACGTCATGTCCCACGTGGTGAACTATGGCTCCGCGGTATTCGAAGGCGTGCGCTGCTACGCCCGCAAGGACGGGGCCGGCATCTTCCGCGCCGCCGAGCACATGCAGCGCCTGCTCGACTCCTCCAAGATCTACCGTATGGAGCTCCCCTTCACCCGCGACGAACTGGTGCGCGCCATGGTGGAGGTGGTGGCCGCCAACCGCATCGTTCCCTGCTACATCCGCCCCATCGTGCTGCGCGGCTACGGCCAGATCGGGGTGAACCCCTTCAACTCGCCCATCGACGTGTACATCGTCAACTACGAGTGGGGGAAATACCTGGGGAGCGGCAAGGCCGACGAGGGGGTGGACGTCTGCGTCTCTTCCTGGAACCGGCTGGCGCCGAACACCATGCCGGCGATGGCCAAGTCGGGGGCCAACTACATGAATTCGCAGCTCATCAAGATGGAAGCCATCGTGAATGGCTACGTCGAAGGCATCGCGCTCGACGTCAACGGCTACGTCAGCGAGGGTTCGGGCGAGAACCTCTTCCTGGTGCGCAACGGCACGTTGCTGACCGCGCCCCTGGGGAATTCGGTGCTGCCCGGCATCACTCGCGACAGCGTCTTGCAACTGGCCCGGGAGCTGGGCATCCCGGTGGTCGAGCAGATGATCCCGCGCGAGATGCTCTACATCTCCGAAGAGGTCTTCTTTACCGGCACCGCCGCCGAGATCACGCCCATCCGTTCGGTGGACAAGATCGCGGTCGGCGACGGCAAGATCGGACCGGTCACCAAGCGCCTGCAGAAGGAGTTCTTCGCCATCCTGCAAGGCGCGGCGCCGGACCGCCACCACTGGTTCACGCCGGTGCCGGTGCAGGCCAGGCAGCCAGTCACGGTCTAGCGCATGGTCCAGAGCGCATAGCTCATAGCTCATAGCGCATCGTCCACAGTTGGGCCGGCCTGAGGTCGGCCCCGTTTTTTCTATGCTCTATGTACTATGCGCTCTGTACTCCAGCCTCAGAACGTGGTACTTTTCCCCCCACTTGGAACAGCTCCCCTAGACGAGACCAGCTATGCATATCGATGATTTGCTGAAGATCGCAATGGAGCGTAAGGCTTCGGACTTGCACCTGAAAGTGGGCAACTTCCCCCACGTGCGAGTGGACGGCGAACTGGTCCCGCTGAGCGACCAGCCGCGCATCTCGGCCGAGGACATGCTGAACATGGCGTTCAGCATGATGTCGAACCGCCAGAAGCAGAAATTCAAAGAGAATGCCGAGCTCGACATGGCCTACGGCGTGGCCGGACTGGGACGCTTCCGTGTGAACGTCTTCCAGCAGCGCGGCAACGTCGGCCTGGTGCTGCGCGTCATTCCCACCAAGATCAAGCCGCTGGACGAGCTCTTCCTGCCCAAGATCATCGAGCAGATCTGCGAAGAGCAGCGCGGCCTGGTGCTGGTGACCGGCGTGACCGGCTCGGGCAAATCCACCACCCTGGCGGCCATGATCGACCGCATCAATTCCTCGCGGCCGGAGCACATCATCACCATCGAAGACCCCATCGAGTTCCTGCACCGCGACAAGAAAGGGTTCGTCAACCAGCGCGAGGTCGAGGTGGACACGCCCTCGTTCGGCAGCGCCTTGCGCGCCAGCCTCCGCCAGGACCCCGACACCATCCTGGTGGGCGAGATGCGCGACCTGGAGACCATCCAGACCGCGCTGCACGCCGCCGAGACCGGCCACCTGGTGTTCTCCACCCTGCACACCCTGGACGCGGTGGAGACCATCAACCGCATCATCTCCGTCTTCCCTCCCCCGGAGCAGAAGCAGATCCGCATGCAGATGGCGGCGGTGCTCAAGGCCGTGGTCAGCCAGCGCCTGGTGAAGCGCGCCGACGGCCCAGGCCGCGTGCCCGCGGTCGAGGTGCTGGTCACTACCGCCTATATCCGGGAATGCATTATCACCCCGGAGAAGACCCGCAGCATCAAGGAAGCGCTGGCCGCCGGCGTCTCCCAGTACGGCATGCAGACCTTCGACCAGTCGCTCTACGAGCTCTACACCAAGGGCCTGATCTCCTACGAGACCGCGCTGGAGAATGCGTCGAACCCCGACGACTTCAAGCTGCGCGTGCAGGGCATCAGCTCTACCGCCGACGCCGCCCGCGACGAGATGCAGCAGGCCGGCTTCGGGCACTAACCCCATCGGCAACTGGACCCGCGCTGCGGCGCGGGTCTTTTTGTCTTACCAACCATATTCAGACCCGACGTCATCCTGAGGGCCTTTAGGCCCGAAGGATCTCGCGTGTCCCACATCGGCCATCGGTCGTGCACGCGAGATCCTTCGGTCGTCCTTCCAGGACTCCCTCAGGATGACGCCCATCTTAGGGAGTGGTATTTTCAGCCTGTGGGCTTCCGGTCGAAGAAGACGTCAGATGCGGGCGTGCTCTACGAGTACGCGGTCGGGGCGCTGGGGCGGAAGATGCGCTCGGTGGCCGAACTCAAGCGCCTGTTGCGCCAGCGGGTCGCGGCCGGCGACCAGGGAGAAGCCCTGGTCGAGGCGGTCATCATCAAACTGAAAGAACAGAAGTACCTGAACGACGCCTCCTACGCCGCCGCTTACTCCACCTACCGCAAGGAGAACGAGCGCTTCGGCCGGATGCGGGTGATCGCCGACCTGAAAGCCAAGGGCGTGCACGGCGAGGTGATCGACAAGGCGGTCTCCGCCGCTTACGCCGGCAGCGATGAGGAGCAACTCGCCCGCGCCTATCTCCGCCGGAAAAATCTGAGGAAGCCGACCGATGAGAAGCAGGCCGCACGCATCTTCCGCTCCCTGAGGCGGGCGGGCTTCACCAGCCGCACCATCATCCGCATCCTGAAGAATTGGCATGTGGACGACGAGGTCCTGACCGCGCTGGAGTCGGAGGAGCAAAGCGGTTAGCGGTCAGCTCACGTGAGGGAAGGTGTGGCTAAACGCTAATGGCTAAGCGCTAAGAGCCCTTCCCCGCCTGTTAGAATCACTACTTCACTGGCCCATGCTCACCGGCTCCGAGATCCGAGAGAAGTTCCTGCGCTACTTCGAGCAGCAGGGACACAAGCGCGTGCACTCGTCGTCGCTTGTCCCCGCCAACGACCCCACGTTGCTCTTCACCAACGCTGGGATGAACCAGTTCAAGGACCTCTTCCTGGGGCTGGAGAAGCGGGATTACAAGCGGGCCACCACCTCGCAGAAGTGCGTGCGCGCCGGCGGCAAGCACAACGACCTGGAGAACGTCGGCTTCACCGCCCGCCACCACACCTTCTTCGAGATGCTGGGCAACTTCTCCTTCGGCGACTACTTCAAGCAGGACGCCGTCCGTTTCGCCTGGGAGCTGGTGACCTCCAAGGACTGGTATGGCGTCCCCAAAGACCGCCTGTACGCCACCATCTTCAAGGGCGAGCAGGGCGTGCCCCGCGACGAGGAAGCGCACCGCTGCTGGGTGGAGCAGGGCGTCCCCAAAGAGCGCATCTTCGAGATGGGGATGAAGGACAACTTCTGGCAGATGGGCGACACCGGCCCCTGCGGTCCCTGCAGCGAGCTCCACTACGACATGGGCGCGGCGGCCTCGCAGGAAGGCCACGCTGACTGCCCGTTCCCCTGCGAGTGCGGGCGCTACGTCGAGATCTGGAACCTGGTCTTCATGCAGTTCGACCGCGACGCCTCGGGCAAGCTGAACCCGCTGCCCAAGCCCTCCATCGATACCGGCGCCGGGCTGGAACGCATCGCGGCGGTCATGCTCAACCTGAA
>DATKKJ010000004.1 GCA_035543055.1 Terriglobales bacterium
GCTGCCTCGGCCAGCGCCCCGTAGCCGGCGCGTTTGCCCGCGGGCCCGACTACAAAACCGGGCTCGGTGTGGCACGCGGATGGCTGAACGCCCCATTCCTTGGCTGCTGCCGCCACCAACATGGCACGTGCGGTAGCTCCGGCGGTGCGCAGCTTCTCCATCGTGGTACGCACGCTGGTGCTGCCGCCGGTCAACTGCTGGCCGTACTTCGGGTCGGCCATCGCCTGCTCGACGACTACCTTCGAGAAGTCGACATCCAGTTCCTCAGCAACCATCATGGGCAGGGAAGTGCGCACACCCTGGCCCATCTCCGACTTGTGGCAGGTGATCGTCACCTTACTGTCGCGATCGATCCGCAGCCAGACGTTCGGGGCGAACTGCGGGTTTGCCAGCTTCGAGGCTTCTGTGGTCGAGGGCAGATGAAACGCAAGCACCAGGCCGGCGCCGGCGGCGCCGCTGACCTTGATGAATTCGCGACGAGAGGTTTTCATCGCGCACCTCCCGCGGCGGCGCGGTGGATCGCCGCCCGGATCCGCTGATAGGTCCCGCAGCGACACAGGATGGGCGACATGGCATCGTCGATCTGGGCGTCGGTCGGCCTGGGCGACTTGGCCAGGAGCGCCGCTGCGGTCATGATCTGCCCTGACTGGCAGTACCCGCACTGCGGCACTTGCTCGGCGATCCAGGCGTGCTGGACCTTGCCGTCAGCCAGCCCTTCGATGGTCGTGACCTTCCTGGCGCCGACCTGGGAGATCGCGGTCTGGCAGGAGCGGGTGGCTTCGCCATCCAGGTGCACCGTACAGGAGCCGCAGACGCCGATGCCGCAGCCATACTTGGTGCCGGTCAGTCCCAAGTGGTCGCGCAGCACCCACAACAGCGGCGTGTCGGGCGCGACCTCCACGGAATACGGCTTACCGTTGATCGAGAGCTTGAATGCCATCGCAGCCTCCCGGATAAAGTCGTCGGAAGTTTGCTCCCGGGTAGCGGGGATTGGCAAGGACTAGAGCAGACTTTCTAGGGTGTGGAATATTGCCAAAGACAGATCTCGTTTCCGTCAGGATCGCGCAGGGTGGCGAGCACGCCGTTGGCCTTGGGCTGGGGCGCGGAAACAGCCACGCCTTTCACGCGGAGATTAGCAGCCGCGGCCTCGATGTCGGCCACGCGGAGGGTAAGCCGGGCGTTGCCGTTGCCCTCGAGGGCCCCTTCCTTCCGCGGCACTAACTCGACCAGTACCCCATCGAGATGGAAGCGAGCCACAACGTCTCGGGAGGTGAGCTTCAACTCGAGTACGTCCTGGTAGAAGCGCACGGCCCGGTCCAGGTCGGAGACGTAGTAGAAGACGCAATCGAAATGGAACCGCACGCTAGCCGCCCGCCGGGTGCTGCTGGGTCATGCAGTGCAGCGTACCCAGCCCGAGCACCAGGTCGCCGCAGTAGATGGGGACGACCTGGCGGTCGGGCATGGCGTCGGCCAGGATGTTGAGAGCCAGGCGGTCGTTCGGGTCGTTGAAGGTGGGCACCAGCACGCGCTGGTTGCAGATGTAGAAGTTGGCGTAGCTGGCGGGCAGGCGCTGGCGGTCGAACCAGACCGGCGCCGGCATGGGCAGCTTGATGACCTGGAGGGCGTGGCCGTCCTGGTCGGTGGCGCGGCGCAGGATCTCGAAGTTCTCCTGGAGCGGCTCGTGGTTGGGATCGGAGCGGTCGGGCTCGAAGGCGGCGACCACCGTGCTCGGGCCGACGAAGCGCGCGATATCGTCGACGTGGCCGTGAGTGTCGTCGCCGGCAATGCCCCGATTCAGCCAGACGGTCTTCCTGACCCCCAGGTACTCGGAAATGACCTCCTCCAGTTGGGAGCGGGTGAGGCCGGGATTCCGCGCCTGCTCGGGGGAGAGCATGCACTCTTCTGTGGTGAGCAGGGCGCCGCGGCCGTTGACCTCGATGCTGCCGCCTTCCAGCACGATGCGCCGGCCGTCGCTGGCGGGCTGCACCCGCCGCAGCTTGAAGCGGGCCGCGATGCGGGCCGGCAGCTTGTCGTCCAGGCGCCAGTCGTCGTACTTGGCCCAAGCGTTGAAGCGCCAATCGAGCGCGGTGAGCCGCTTGCCGTCGGAGACAAATATGGCCCCGCTGTCGCGCAGCCACCCGCGGTTGGTCGGCCAGGTGAAGAAGTCCACGTTGTCGAGCGACAAGTGGGCCCGGACCAGGACCTTGCGGGCGTCCTCCCGCGCATCGGCGCTGTCGACGATGAGCAGTACGCGCTCGACCGCCGCGATGTGGCGCACGATCTCGGCATAGACCCAGGGGATGGGCACAAACTTGCCCGGCCAGTCCGTCTTGTTATGTGGCCAGGCGAGCCAGGTTCCGTAGTGGGGCTCCCACTCGGCGGGCATGCGGAAGACGTTGCGCGTTTCGCGTTTCACGTTGCGTGTCGGGCTCAGTCGAGGAAACGATTGGTGATCGGGGCGTAGGCGTCCACCCGGCGGTCGCGCAGGAAGGGCCAGTTGCGGCGGACCTCTTCGAGCTTCTTCAAGTCCACCTCCCCGACCAGGACTTCTTCCTTGTCGTGGGAGCCTTCCGCGATCACGGTGCCGAAAGCGTCGCACAGGAACGACCCGCCCCAGAAATCCAGGCCCTCGCCGGGAGCCGATTGCCCCCGGATGTTGCCGGTCTCATGCCCGACCCGGTTCACCACTGCCACGTAAACACCGTTGGCGATGGCGTGGGCGCGCTGGATCGTCCTCCAGGCATCGTGCTGCGCCTTGCCAAACTCCTGCTTTTCTCCCGGATGCCAGCCGATCGCGGTGGGATAGAAGAGAACATTCGCTCCCTGCAGGGCGGTCAGGCGCGCTCCTTCCGGATACCACTGGTCCCAGCAGACGAGCGTCCCCAGGCGCGTGATTTGGGTGTCGAATACCTTGAAACCCAGGTCGCCGGGCGTGAAGTAGAACTTTTCGTAGTAGAGCGGGTCGTCGGGGATGTGCATCTTGCGATAGAGGCCCTTCAGGGTGCCGTCGCTGTCCAGGACTGCCGCCGTGTTGTGATAGACCCCCCGCGCGCGCTTCTCGAAGACCGAAGCGATGACCGCCACCTTGGCTTGCCGCGCCAGCTCCGCCATGGCCTGGGTCGTAGGACCGGGGATGGGTTCCGCAAGATCGAACAAGGCCGCGTCTTCCCGCTGGCAGAAATACTGGGTCCGGAACAGCTCCGGCAAGCAGACGATGTGAGCGCCGCGACCGGCGGCGTCGCGCACAAAGTCGCAGGCGCGTCGCAGGTTCTCGTCCGGGTCAGGGCCGCAGGACATCTGGATGAGGCCGACCTTGAATCTTTCCAGCATCGCGCCGGTAGGATAGCAGTCGCCAGTCGTCAGTCGCCAGTCGTCAGCAACATCATTGACGCGGATGATGGCGGCAAGTTAGTTTTCTACGTTCCATTCCGTGCACAACTTGAGGTGCTCTTGAAGAAATCCCAAGGCTCGGGAATCGAGCGCAAGCTGCACGATCCCAAGAAGGACAAGCTCAGCCCGGTGTATCCCCTGGATCTGCGGAAGACAGGGAGCATCGACGACTTGGTGCGGGCGATGGCCGACACCGCCTTCACCGGACGCCAGCTGGGCGAGGCGGCCGACGTGCTGGAAGCCATGGCGCGCGACGAGGATTGCTTCGTGGTGATGACCCTGGCCGGGGCCATGACCGTCGCCAAGCAGGGGCTGATCATCACCGACCTCATCGAGCACGGCATCGTGAACGCCATCGTTTCTACCGGAGCATTGATGGCGCACGGCCTGGTCGAGGCCACCGGATGCGAGCACTTCCGCTACGACCCCAGGATGAACGACGTCGAGCTGTACGAGGCGGGTTACAACCGCGTCTACGACACCCTGGAGCCGGAGACCAACCTCAACCACGTGGAAGCGGTCTTCGGCGAAGTGCTGAAGAAGTGGGACCCGAAGGAAGTCGCCTGCTCCTACAAGCTGAATCGGGCGATCGGAGAACACCTGTATTGCACGACCAAGGCGCGCGGCATCTTGAAGTCGGCCTACGAGAAGAGTGTCCCGGTGTTCGTGCCCGCATTCACCGATTCGGAGTTGGGCCTGGACTTTGCGCTGCATAACATCGAGCTGCGCGGGAAGAGAAAACCCGAGATCCCGTTCAACCCGTTCCTCGATCTCGAATATTTCGCGGACACGCTGCTCAAGCAGAAACGGCTTGGCATTTTCACCATCGGGGGCGGCGTGCCGCGGAACTGGGCGCAGCAGTTCGGGCCCTTCATCGAGCTGCGCCACCGTCGCGGGGGCGAGGACGTCCCGCTCAAGCGCTACCACTACGGGCTGCGCATCTGTCCCGAGCCGGTGTACTGGGGCGGCCTCTCCGGCAGCCCCTACAGCGAGGCCATCTCCTGGGGCAAGTTCGTACCCCCGCAGGAGGGCGGACGCTTCGGCGAGGTCTTCCTGGACGCCACCGTCGGCCTGCCCATCATCGTGGCAGCGGTGCTGGAGCGGCTGGGGAAGAAGTAAGGACCCCGTCTCGTCAGGCGTACGGGTAGAAGAGAAAAAACAGCAGGGATAATCCCGCCAGAACCCATAGCCCCGACTTCACTTCACGGCTGCGGCCGGCCACCACCTTGAACAGCGGGTAGAGCACGAAGCCGGCCGTGATCCCGATGCCGATGTTGTAGGTAAAGCTCATCAGGCCGACCACCGCGAAGGCGGGGATCAACTCGCTGTAATCGTGAAAATCAATGCGGGTAATGGGGGCGAGCATCAGCAGGCCCACGATGATCAGCGCCGGCCCGAAAGCCTGGGCCGGGATGGCCGCCACGAACGGCGAGAAAAAGAGCGCCAGGGCGAAGCAGGCGGCGGTGACGAGGGCGGTCAGGCCGGTGCGTCCGCCGGCTTCGACGCCCGTGGCCGATTCGATGTAGGCGCCGGAGGTGGTCGTGCCCACCAGGGGGGCGAAGGTGGTGGCCAGCGCGTCGGCCAGCATAGGGCGCTCGATCTGCGGGAGATTTCCGTGCTCGTCGAGGAAGCCGGCGCGGGCCGAGACGCCGATCAGCGTGCCCATCGTGTCCACGAACGACATCACCAGGATGGTGAGCACCACCGGGAAGAAGCTCCAGCTCAGGAGGCCGCGCAGATCCAGCTTTAGCAGGATGGGCGCCGGATTGGGCGGCAGGCTGAGCAGCGCGTGTGGCGGAGCCGCAATACCGGTGGCAAACGCCAGCACCGACGTGATCACCACGCCGATCAGGATGGCGCCGGTCACCCGCCGCATCATCAGCGCGGCAATCACGATGAAGCCGACGATGGCGAGGAGGACGGGCAGGGAAGTCAGGTGACCGGCTTTCACCGGCGCGCCCGGGACGCCTAGCGCCACGATGCCGGTCTCATTCAGGCCTACGAAAGTCATGAACAGCCCGATGCCGACCGCGAAGCTGTAGCGCAGGCCCGGCGGGACGGCGTCTACCAGCCATTGGCGGACCCGCAGCAGCGTCAGCAGGATGAACAGCACGCCGGCCACGAACACTGCGCCCAGCGCCTTTTGCCAGGGGAACCCCAGCACCTGGCAGACGGTGAAGGCGATGAACGCGTTCTCGCCCATGTAGGGCGCGATGGCGAACGGCCGGTTGGCGTAAAGGCCCATGATCAGGGACCCGAAGATGGCGGTCAGAATGGTAGCGACCATCGAGGGTTCGGCGGGGATACCTGCGGTCTTGAGGATGGCGGGGTTCACCACGACGATGTAGGACATCGTCAGAAAAGTGGTGATCCCGGCCGTGATCTCACGACGAAGGTTGGTGCCGTGCCGCTCGAATCCGAAATAGCGTGAGATGGGATCGGTGATTTGCAATTTGTAATTTGTAAAGTTGAAAGTCTCCGCTCTCGAAACACTCAACTTTGCAAATTACAAATTACAACTTCGACTTCAGTCGAAGATCAGGATCGCCGCCGCGATGACCGTGGTCCAGCGGCCGCGCTTGTCGCCCACCGCCGACTGGGTGATGTTCATGGTGCGCACGATCTTGTTGGAGATGCGGTAGATCTCCTTCTTCTCGTCCCAGGAGCGGTCGGGATCGAACTCGACGTCCAGGGTGGTGGCCAGCATCTCGGCGGCCAGTTCTTCGGCGTAGTCACCGGCGACGTCGTCAGTCTCGCCGAAGGAGTGGTGCTCGCTCAGGTAGCCGTAGGTGGAGCGGTCGGCCGGGATGGCCACGCCGATGCTCGACGCCACCAGGCGGTGCGGCTCGCGGGTGGAGTTCTCCGCCACCACGGCGAAGACCACCTCGCCGGGGCTGAGGTACTTGAGGCCGTCCTTACGGGCGGTCAGCTTGCAGTGCGGGGGAAAGATGGAGGAAACGCGGACCAGGTTCTGCGCGGCGATCCCGGCGTCCCGCAGCGCCAACTCGAAAGAGGTCAGCCGCTCCTTGTGTTTTCCCACCCCCTTGGTGAGAAACAGCCGCTTGGGGACCATGTCTTTTCCCAATTCGAACACCCTCCGCTAGCGCACAAAATCTGAGGCAGAACGCAAGAATGTAACACAAGCGCAATCGCCGCGCGAAAGGGAACTGTTAAGGGGCGGTTACAGGGCTGATTTTACGTCCGGCTTCAGCTTCACCGCGATGTCGATGAAGGCCAGCGCGGCCCGGCTGAGGGCCTTGTCCTTGCGGAAGACCAGACCGAGGTCGCGCTTGATGTGGGCGTCGGCGATGGCGAGCGCGGCCAGCAGGCCCAGCTGCGCCTCTTCCTTGACGTTGGAGCGGGCGATGAAGCCGATCCCCACGCCGGCCGCCACGAAGCGCTTCAGGATCTCGCTGGAGTCCAGCTCCATGGAGATATTGGGCTTCAGGCGGCGCTCATCGAAGAGGGCATCGATGGCGTCGCGGGTGCGCCCGCGCTGCGGCAGCAGCAGCGGGCACTGGACCACGTCGGCGATGGCCACCGACTTGCCCTTGGCCAGCGGATGGCGGGGCGCGCAGATCACCACCAGCTCGTCCTTGTGGATGGGGACCACGGTCAAGCGGGTGTCGTTCACCGGCAGGGAGACGACTCCGAAGTCCACCGAGTTGTCCACGATGTTCTCCAGCACCTTGGAGCTTTCCGAGCGCTTCACGGTAATGGCGACCCCGCCGTACTGGCGTTTGAACTCGGCGAACACCTCCGGCAGGACGTACAGGCAGGTCCCTTCGTTGGCCCCCACGATGATCTCGCCCCGGGGCTCGCGTTCCATCTCCCCCAGGGCAGTGATGAGGCGGCGGCGGGCGTCGAGGGCTTCTTCCGCATACTTCTGAAAGAGCTTGCCGGCGGCGGTAAGCGCCACCTTGCCGCCGGAGCGGTCGAAGAGCTTGGCCCCGACCTCCTCCTCGATGGCCCGGATCTGGGCGGAGATGGCGGGCTGAGTGCGGAAACGACGTTCCGCCGCCCGGGAGAACGAATGATGCCGGGCCACCTCCAGGAATGTCTCAAGCTGATCGAAGTCCATAGTGTGTACTCAGTGGACGGCGGGTTCGGCCAGAGTGCTTGGGCCGTAATAACGGTAATGCCCGGTGACGCGCCAATGGAACAGCACATCTTCCACCTGCGGTCCTTGTCCGATGTTATGCACCACCATATAGCGGCCCGATGGCCCCCGCCGGTCCACCACCATGCCAATATGGTCCACCCCTCCCCCGAGATCCCAGGTGACGATATCGGCGGGCGTATAGTCATCCGGGCTCGAAGACTTGGCCAGCACCCGCCCCTTGCGAGAGAAGAAAACCATGAGATTGGGGACGCGGCGATGGTCAATATTGCTGTCGGGCCGCCGGCGAGGCGGGCTCCCGCGTCGCGGGTAGGCCGAGGGGTGCGCCACAATGTCCTCGTGCACCTCCTTCTGCAGATCGATCCCGACAGCCCGGTAGATGCGCACAATCTCGTCGGTGCAAACTCCGGTATCGGCCGGTACGTCGCCCCCCGGATAGGCAATGCGGACGTACCTTCCGTCATAGCGGACCTGATGGCCAGTACGCTCCAAGCCGGCCTCGACCAGCTTGCGGACCAGCACCCGACGCGGTGCTTGACCGAGCGCGCCTGTAGCCAGCAGGGCGACGACGAGCAAGCCGCACCCCGACCAGAATCGTCCACAGGTTGGGGCTTTTACGGCGGGATCCTGTGGTTCCGTGGTGCGTTTCTGGGAATAACGGGAGCTTATCGGCCCCATAAAAAGTATGAATTTCCCCACCGGCCAAGCGCCACGTAAGCTGCAGTGTCCCGGGGAAATCGAGAGGATTGTAGTGTACCCGGGCCCCGGTGAAGCGGGAATTCTGCCGGAAGCTGGCTTTAACCTCTTCCAGTTCTTGAACTTTGCCCGGTAAGCGACGTAACCACAGCACTTTCCAAGACTTTGCGCGAAGCGCAAAAGGAGCGAAGAATGGCAACTCCCAAGGACGTAATGGAGTTCGTGAAGAAGAATGGAGTGAAGTTGCTCGACCTGCGCTTCACCGACCTTCCCGGACTCTGGCACCACGTCTCCTACCCCATCGACCAGTTCAGCGAGGACTCGTTCGAGGAAGGGTTCGGCATGGACGGCTCCTCGATCCGTGGCTGGGCCGCCATCCACGAGAGCGATATGCTGCTCATCCCCGACCCGGCCTGGTTCATGCTCGACCCCTTCACCGAGGTGCCGACCCTGGTGATGGTGGCCGACGTCATCGATCCGGTCACCAAGCAGCGCTACGACCGTGACCCCCGCTACATCGCCAAGAAGGCGGAGATGTACCTGGCTTCGACCGGCATCGCCGACACCTGCTACATGGGCGCCGAGGCCGAGTTCTTCATCTTCGATAACATCCGCTTCGACCAGAAGGAGAACCAGGGCTTCTACTTCATCGACGCCGAAGAAGGGCGCTGGAACTCGGGCCGGCTGGAGAACAACCTGGGCTACCGTCCGCGCTACAAGGAAGGCTACTTCCCGGTGCCTCCGACCGACCATTACCAGGACCTGCGCAGCGAGATGGTGATGACCATGCAGCAGGCGGGGATGGAGGTCGAGTGCCACCACCACGAAGTCGCCACCGGCGGGCAGACCGAGATCGACCTGAAGTTCGACAAGCTGGTGATCTCCGCCGACCACATGATGCTCTACAAGTACATCGTGCGGAACGTGGCCAACCAGTACGTCAAGACCGTCACCTTCATGCCCAAGCCGCTCTTCCAGGACAACGGCAGCGGCATGCACACCCACCAGTCGCTGTGGAAGGGCGGCAAGCCGCTCTTCGCCGGCGACGGCTACGCGGGATTGTCGCAACTGGCGCTGTGGTACATCGGCGGGCTGATCAAGCACGGCCCCGCGCTGGCGGCCATCATCGCCCCCACCACCAACTCCTATAAGCGCCTGGTTCCGGGCTTCGAAGCGCCGGTGAACCTGGCGTACTCGCGGCGCAATCGGTCGGCGGCCTGCCGCATCCCCATGTACTCGGCCAGCCCCAAGGCCAAGCGCGTGGAGTTCCGGCCTCCCGACCCGAGCTGCAACCCCTACATGGCGTTCGCCGCCATGATGATGGCGGGCCTGGACGGCGTCGAGAACAAGATCGATCCCGGCCAGCCGCTGGACAAGGACATCTACGATCTCGGTCCCGAGGAGCTGGCCAAGGTGCCCTCCATGCCCGGCTCCCTGGCCGAGGCCCTGGACGCGCTCGAGGCCGACCACCAGTTCCTGCTCAAGGGCGACGTGTTCACGGAAGAACTGCTGGGCACGTATATCAGCTACAAGCGGGACAAAGAGGAGGCGGCGGTGCGGCTGCGCCCGCATCCCTACGAGTTCGCCCTCTACTACGACATTTAACCCGTAGCGCTGGCACCCTGGCCGGCTGTCCTTGCCGCGCCTTGCGGCCGGCAATCGCGAGGAAGCAATTGAAGGCCCGGCACATGCCGGGCCTTTTCGCTGGCGGAAGAAGAGGTCTAGTGGCGAATCTTGGATTCTAGGGCTTACACCAGCCATTCAGCCACAACGTAAGGAGCGTGGTTGCCGACCCGATTATGCCCGCAAGTAATGCAGCGATTAGCGGAATTAGTGACTTCCACCAATCCTTTGCCGCCACTTGCCGGTCATGCAGGTCAATGGCGGTTTGCAATAGTTTGTGCACCAGATCTGGTTGAAGTTTCCGCTCTCCCTCCGCTCCCTCTGGCGTTACATGCCTAGCAACAAGAGACAGGACATGCTCACCATCTTCTTTCACGCGAAAAAGTTCTTTGTGCTCTCTCGCCAAAGATACCCACGAATCAGACGATTCGGGCATACGTTGCAATTCGGCCCTGAGCCCGCCCTCACTGCGGTGAGCGTGTTCGTCTAGGGCGAGTACCTGAATCAACGCTAAGACATCG
>DATKKJ010000005.1 GCA_035543055.1 Terriglobales bacterium
CCACCATCAGCAGAAAGGTAGTGCGCAGCCCGTATTCCTCGCGGATCAGGTCGCTGAGTCCTTTGCCGGTGACCACCCCCATCCGAGCCGACATCTCCTGGATCACCACCAGGGCAATGATGGTGGGGATGATGGTCCACAGCAGCGCATACCCGAAACGCGCCCCGGCGAACGAATACGTGTAGATGCCGCCGGCATCGTTGTCCACGTTCGCGGTGATGAACCCTGGGCCGATGACCGCCAGGATCAGCAGGGTCCGGGTCTTCCAGCGTCTGAGCTTGCGCCGCATCTTTGGTTTCGCAGATCGGATTCACAGCGGCAGCCAGAATAAACGCCCGCGGCGAGTCGTGCCAAATGAATTGGAGATCAAAGTTTGCTGCGCAGCAGGCTGATGACGTCGTCGGCGGTGATTACGCCGGTCATGCGGCCTTCGTCATCGACCACGGGTAGGGTCAGAAGGTTGTACTTGTCGAAAAGCTCCGCAACCGCCTTCTCATTGGCCCCGGCATGGGCGGAGATCAGCGGCTCCAACGCCAGCTTCTGCAAAGGCGTGTCGCTGGAGGCGATCACGATATTGGCCAAGGGCACCGCTCCCATCAGCTTGGCGTCGGGGCCCAGCAGGAAGATGGTGCTGAGGGTCTCGATGCCTCCCTCGAACTGCCTCAGGGTCTCGACCGCGTCCCGGACGGTGGCGTCGACGCCCATGGCCAGGTACTCGGTGGTCATGCGGCCGGCGGCGGTGTCCTCCTTGAATTCCAGCAGTTCGGCGACTTCCTCGCGTTCTGCCGGCTGCATCTCCTCGAGGATCTCTTCCGAGGTCTCTTTGGGAAGATCGCCGAGCACGTCGGCCGCCGCATCGGGGTCCATGGCCTCGACGATGTCGGCGGCTCGATCCGAGTCCAGCGACTCCAGGATCTTCACCTGCAGCTTGGGATCTACTTCTTCCAGCGCCTCGGCGGCGACCTCTTCGTCCAGGGTCTCGAAGACCGCTTCCCGCTCGGCGGGAGCGAGCTCCTCGACGATGTCCGCGATGTCCGCGGGATGCAGCTTGGCCAGCAGCTCGTGCTCGATCTTGAGCTTCACCCGCCGCGCCGGGTCGGTCTCGATCAGGTCCACGAATTCCCAGGGGATCACTCGCGGCGGGATCTTGTTCACCAGGGCACGCAGCGCGCCGGCCGGGACCAGCCCCTTGAGCAGCCGTCGGACCGCGCCCCGGGCGCCCACGTCCACGCTCGCCAGCTTCAGCTCCAGGTGCGCGTTGTGGCGCTCCTCCAGCAGGTCCACGTCGTTCACCCGGACGACCTTGCGGCCGTGCACGTCGATGATCTGCTGGTCGAGCAGGTCGCGCGACAGCAGCAGGAATCCCTCTCCGCCGCTGAAGGCCTGCCACTCCCCTGCAGGCGATGACGCCCGCAGGGCCTGCTTTTCCAGTCCCTGAAGGAGTCTGTGGGGCAGCACGCGCTCGCCTTCGTCGGTCTTGACAATCACCCCGGAAACACGGGTGGGGTGTTCCTGGGGAGAGATGGCGATCTCGCGCACTCGGCCGCATCTCCGGCCTTCCGGATCGAGCACCGCTGTGCCCAACAGCTCCGAGAGTGCGATCGTCGCCATTCACTGCGAGAATACAGAATCGCGCCCCGGTTGTCAGTCGCGAGATTGTGCTTACGCCATGCCTCCGCCCCTGCCTGGAAGGTCCGGCAAGGCCGAGATTGACAATTCCTCACCCCCTAGGCAAACTTACGGATTCCCGGTTACGTCCCGGTCTTGGGCGTGGGTATCCGGGAGACACTCGCTCGAACAGCAGGAAACGGTAAATCGTTTTGAAGATGACCGGTAACCGGGTCTCCTACACGCTCGAATCGACCTTGGAGAGCGTGAACAAGGCGGAGGAACTCTCGTCCCAGCTCGCAGCCCAGGCCGGCTTCGGGGAGGACGAGTGTCAGAAAATCTCCATGGCGGTGCGGGAAGCGGCGGTCAACGCCGTGCTTCACGGCAATGCCTACGACCCGAAGAAGAAGATGACCGTCTCCTACGAGAACACGGGCGGAGAGCTGGTCATCCGGGTCGCGGACCAGGGCAAGGGACTCGATGTAAGCCACATCCCCGACCCCCTCGCTCCGGAGAACCTGCTGAAGCAGTCCGGCCGGGGTATCTTTCTTATGCGTGCATTCATGGACGAGGTGCGGTTCCGCACCTTGGATCCGGGCAGCGAAGTAACCTTGATCAAGAAGGTGGCCGCCGGGGCGCCCGCGGACACCAAGGAGGCTTCCAAGTGACGATGAAGGCGAGTACACGGCAGATGGATGGCGTGACCATCGTGGACCTGAGCGGCCGCATCACCCTCGGGGAAGGCAGCGTCATCCTCCGCGACACGATTCGTGACCTGGTCGGCAAGGGCAGCAAGAAGATCCTGCTCAATCTCGGCGATGTCACTTACATCGACAGCTCGGGGATCGGCGAACTGGTCAGCGCTTTCACCACCGTCCGCAACCAGGGGGGCGAGCTCAAGCTGCTCAATCTGACCAAGAAAGTGCACGACCTGCTGCAGATCACCAAGCTCTACACGGTCTTCGACGTCAAGGACGACGAAGCGACCGCCATCTCGGCGTTCACGAAGTAAGCTTGGCGCGGGCCCGGCCCCTCGGGCCCGCCTTCCCTCCGACCGCCAGCCGGGATCGCATCCCCGTCCTCGCCGCGTTAGACTTCTCTCATGCCCAGAATCTCCAGGCTCGACCGCTCGCAGGTGGACGAACAGGTACAGGCGATCTTCGACGCCTTCATGAAAGAGCGCGGCAACATCCCCAACATGTTCCGCACGGTGGCGCACCGGCCGGCCATCCTCAAGACCATGATCGACCACTTCAAGAACGTCATGGGCACGGGCACGGTTGGCGCCAAGCTGAAGGAGCTGTTGTTCGTCCGGGTCTCACAGATCAACCACTGCGATTATTGACTGGCGTCGCACAGCGTCCTGGCAGGACGCCAAGGATGGAGCGAAGACCAGATCCGGCACTGCGGCGACTTCCGTCACCGGTCCGATTTCACCCCGCGGGAGAAGGTCGCCCTCGCTCTCGCCGAGCGCATGACGCACGATCCTCATGCCGTGGACGATGAGCTCTGGTCCGAGGTCCGGCGGCACTTCGACGAAGGCGAGACGGTCGAGCTGGCGGTCGCCATCGCGTTTTTCAACTACTTCAACATCTTCAACAACACGCTGCAGATGGAGCCGACGAAATGAAGCCGCTGGGCGGGGCGTCCGCGCCCCGCCGGCGTCATCCTGAGGTGCTTTACCGCCGAAGGATCTCGCGGGATGTGACACATCACAGACAAACCCCACCCGTCTGCGTACGCTTTCTGCCATGCGGGCGCTCGCGCTAGTTCTCTTGGCCACGAACTGTCTCGGCGCCTGCCTGCCGATCAGCGAAGCCCCCAACAAGCTGGGCTCCACCGTCTGCATCACCGGCAAGGTTGTGACCGTGCAGCGCAGCCCTTCGGGGGCTGCATGGTTCCTCAATTTCTGTGAGGACCATACCCGCTGCGCGTTCTCCGCCGTGGTGTTCACCCGGGATTTACGCGATGTGGGCGACATCCGCATGCTGGCCGGCCGCACCGTCGAAGTACATGGCGCGCTGCGCCAGTACAAGGGCGTACCGGAGATCGTCATCCGCGATGCGCGGCAACTCAAAGGCGAGGCCGCCAAGCTGCCCCCGCTCCCCAAGGAGTTCGACGTTGAAAAGAAGGGCCGCTACCGCGCCGGGCAGACCAAGACCAAGCACAGCACCAGCAGCACCGACGTCGAGAAACGGTGATCAGAACGGCGTGCTGTCCCCGCCCGGCATGCCGGCCCGCAACTCCTCCAGCGGGTACTTGGTCCCCCGCCAGATCACGCCGCCATGCCACAGGGTCAGGAAGGTTGAGCGCAGCAGGATGAAGACGAACGCCAGGGTGCTGATGGGATGGGCCAGGAAGTATAGCGGCGAGATCCTCGACCGGGTGGACATGCCGATGTAGAGGGCGAGGATGCCGAAGGTTGCGACTGCATAGCCCAGCCGCGCCCACCCATGGACCGCGATCAGCCCGACAAAGGGTCCCAGGTTCAGCAGGGCCAGCAGGAACGCCGCCCCCAGCGCCCGCGGCCAGCGGAAAAGCATGAGGGCGAACATGTTCTTGGTCAGGTTGCGCACTACCCCCATCCCGCCCTTGGCCCAGTGGATGGAAAGCAGGTCCTTGCCGAAGACGACGCGCTGTGCCAGGCCGTTCTCTTTGATCGCCTCGCCCAGCTTCATGTCGTCGATCACTGCCATCCGCAGTTTCTGGTAGGTGCCGACCTTCTCGTAGGCGCTGCGCCGGACCAGATTGAAGGCTCCCACTCCCATGTGATCGCGGGCGTCCGGATCAGCGACCTTCCAGGGACGATGGCCGAAAGCGAACAACGCCTGGAAGAAGGCCACCATCATCCGCTCTCCCGGTGACTTCAACTCCATGGTGGGGAAGACGATGAGGTGGTCGGCTTCTTCCTTAGCGACGTAGTGCAGGGCCCGCCGCAGCGCATCGGGCCGGAAGACTACATCGGCGTCGGTGAACAGGATCCAATCGCTCTCTGCCTGCCGCGCGCCCAGCCACATGGCGTGCGTCTTTCCCAGCCAGCCATGGGGGAGTTCTTCCACGTGCATCACCCGCAGCCGGCTCGTTCGCTGCTCGGCGGCCACGCGGTCCATGATCTCGCCGGTGGAGTCGGTGGAACGATCGTTCACCGCGATGATCTGGAGATTCGGATAGTCCACCGCCAGCAGCGACCGGAGCGTGGCTTCGATGTGCTCCTCTTCGTTGCGCGCCGGGACGACCACCGCGACCGAGGCGCCGGCCGGCGGCCCGTCCCACTCCGGCTTCGCGATGTCGGCGATCGTAGGCATGCCCAGGCCGGCATCGATCAGCCGATGCAGCCAGACAGCCCCCAGCGTCAAGCCCAGGACCCAGGCAAAGAGATGCATGTCAGGAAGGTCCCCCCACCAAGGCCATTCTACCTAAAAGGCTCCTGCGGTCCGTGCGGCGCGGGCCTTCTCGTCGTCCACAAAATGAAGCAGCGTCAGGCCGACGACAAAGAAGAAGATCAGCGACACGATCGCCAGCCGCGACGACCCGGTCACCTGCTTGATGATGGCGAACGCCAGCGGACCCCAGATCGAGGCGAACTTGGTGAAGACCGTATAGAAACCATAGAACTCGGCGCTGGCTTCTTCCGGGACCATGCTGCCGAAGTATGAGCGGCTGAGCGCCTGCGAGCCACCCAGGATCATGCCCACGATCACCCCCAGCACCACGAACTGGGTCGCGGTCTGCATGAAGTAGGCGTAGATCACCACTCCCGACCACAAGACCAGGGACAACATGATGGCGGGCTTGGTTCCCATCCACTGTGCCAGCTTGCCGAACAGCAGCGCACCGCCCACTCCGATGAACTGGATGAGGAGCAGCGTGCCCATCAGCACGCTGGGTGAAAGGTGCAATTCGACGGTGCCGTATGCCGTGGCCAGATTGATCACGGTCTGGATTCCGTCGTTGTAGAGCATGAACGCCACCAGGAACAGCACCAGGTGGCGGAAGTTGCCGACCTTCCGCAGCGTGCGCAAGGTGCGCGATACCCCGATGTGGACCAGCGCCAGGACCCGCGGAGTGTGCTCATACCCTGGCGGCATCGGCTCCGAGGCCCCGCCTTCCCGCAAGCCGCGGGCCGTGAACAAAGTGAAGCCGGCCCACCACAGCCCGGCGCTGCCCAATCCGATGCGCGCCGCCGCTTCCTGCGTCAACCCGAACCGGGCGTGGAACGTCACCAGCACCAGCGCCAGCGCGAACTGCAGGCCGCCTCCGACATAGCCGTAGGAATAGCCTTTGCCCGACACCCAGTCCATGCGTTCGTCGCTGGCGATCTGGGGGAGGAAGGCGTCGTAGAACACGTTGGCGCTGACGAAGGCGAACTGCGCCACCACGAAGAACAGCATCGTCCGGTACACCTCCCCGGACCGGCAGAAATACAGCAGCATGGCGAAGATGGCGCCCGTATAGGCGAAGCTCAGCAGGAACCGGCGCTTGGCCGCAGTGAAGTCCGCGATGGCGCCCAGCACTGGCGCGGCCAGGAAGGCAAGTGCGTCCGCGAATCCCACCATGAGACCCCAGAGGCTGTCCGGGTGGTAGTGGGTCCCGGAGAGCGTGACACCCTTCTCGCCGACCACTACGTTGGCAAAGTACACCGGCATCAGCCCGACGATGGTGGTGATGTAGGCGGAATTCGCCCAGTCATACATGCACCATGCGAAGACAGTCTTGGGATCGTCTTTCTGGGCAGACATGCGGCGGAAGGCGGGACTATATCACGCCACCGGCGTATTAGCTCTTCGGCCGCGGCCAGCGCGCTTCCACGGTGGTCCCGATGCCGCCTCGCGGGCGGAAATCCCCGGTCACCACCGCCCACTTCGGCCGGCAGGCCCGGACTACGTCTTCCAGCACACGATTCACGATGTTCTCCTGGAAGATGCCGAGATTGCGGTAGGAGAGCAGGTATTCCTTCAGCGATTTCAACTCCACGCAGCTCTTGTCCGGCATGTAACGGATCTTGAGCACGCCGAAATCCGGCAGTCCGGTCTTGGGGCAGACCGAGGTGAACTCGGGGATGTCGATGACGATCTCATACGCCGGGAATTGATTGGGCCAGGTCTCGATGTCCGGGAACGGATGGCTCAGACCGGCCTGGGCGTGCTCCGGCGTGTATCGCGGCGGCTTGGCCATGCCTCGATTCTAGCAGCCGGCCGCGCTCGCCCCGCGAGTCCCGTTTCCGATGTCGGGCGCGGGCCGACACAGGGCCGCGGTTGCTCCCGAACGCGTGACTTTCAGCCTCCGTGACGCATCTAAACCAAGTGCCTCCTTTTGCCTCCAAAGAATGGTATCTGGGCGCGAAAATGCGGCCTTTGCCTCGCTTTCCTGCCCGGGAATCAAGTGCGTTAACCGGGCGGAGTTCGAGCTTTCCTTCGTTCGACTTAGCTATACTTAAGGTTTTGCAGGACTTGTTGGCCGGCCCTGGGGCTGGCGAGGATTCATGAATAATCATCGCTTGATGGTGGTGCTCGGGGGTGCTGGAGCTGCGGTTGTGCTCCTGGGCGCCTTTGTATCCATGCGCCGCGGCGAGGTGCAGATCCGTGCCCAGCAAGCGGTCCGGGGGCCTATCGCCAGCACCATCTCCACCAACGGCAAGATCGAGCCGATGGATAACTTCGAGGCCCACGCGCCTGCTCCCTCCACCGTCAAGCGCGTGCTGGTGCACGAGGGAGACCGGGTCAAGGCCGGCCAGCTTTTGCTCCGGCTTGACGATGCCGGGGCCCGGGCCCAGGCAGCCAAGGCCTTGGCCCAGCTCAAAGCCTCGCAGGCCGACCTCCAGGCGGTAGGCACCGGTGGTACTCACGAAGAGGTCCTGACTTCCCGCTCCGAGCTGGTGAAGGCGCGGGCGGAACGTGATGCCGCCCAGCGCAACCTGGACGCCCTGACCCGTCTGCAGCAGCGCGGCGCAGCCTCCCCTGCCGAGGTCGAAACCGCCCAGGGCCGCCTCAAGAGCGCCCAGGCGCAAGTCACTCTGCTGGAGCAGAAATCGACCTCCCGCCGCTATTCCCGCCAGGAGGTCGCCAAGGTCCGCGCCCAGGAAGCACAGGCCAAGGCCGAATATCAGGCGGCTCAGGACCTGCTGCGCAGCGCCAACGTGACCGCGCCGCGGGATGGCATCGTCTATTCCCTTCCCGTGAAGCCGGGGGCCTTCGTCAACACCGGCGACCTGCTGGCCCAGGTTGCCGACCTGCAGACCGTGCAGGTTCGCGCCTTTGTGGATGAGCCGGACATCGGCCGCCTGGCGACGGGCGAACAGGTCTCGATCACCTGGGAAGGGCAGCCGGGACGCACCTGGGACGGCGCCGTCACCCGGGTCCCCAGCACCGTGGTCGTACACGGCGCGCGCACCGTCGGCGAGGTCACCTGCAAGGTCAACAACGCCGATCTCAAGCTGCTACCGAACATCAATGTGAATGTGACCATTGTCGCCGCCAAGAACGACAACGCGCTGCTGGTGCCGCGGGAGGCCGTCCACCAGCACGACAATCGCAAGTTCGTCTATGAGGTGGTGGATGGCCGCCTGCAACAGCGCTACGTGGAGACCGGGGTCTCGGACCTGACTCGCATCGAGATCACTCGCGGTATCAAGGAGGACGCGCTGGTGGCCCTGGGTGCGGTCCGCGGCTACGCCCTCAAAGACAGGATGGATGTGAGGGTAGTCCAGCAATGAAGAAGGCGCTGTTCCTCTGTTTCTTGTTCCTCCTCGTGGGCGCGCCGCTGGCCGCATCGAACCCCGAGGAGTTGCTCTCGGCCGGCCGCGTGGACGAAGCGGTCAAGGTCCTCAAACAGCGCACCGACGCCTCCGCCAACGATGCCGAGGCGTGGCACCTGCTTTGCCGTTCCTATTACGCCAAGGAGCGCTGGGACGACGCCATTGCCGCCGCCAAGCACGCCGTGGCCCTCAAGCCGGACAGCAGCGACTATCACCTCTGGCTGGGCCGCGCCTACGGTGAAAAAGCCCAGAGCATCAGCAGCTGGCACTGGTTGACGGCGCTGTCTCTGGCCGGCAAGACCCGCTCGGAATTCGAGAAGGCCGTGCAACTGGACGCCGGCAACGTCGGGGCCCGTTCCGACCTGGCGGAGTTTTACGCCGAGGCCCCCGGCATCGTCGGCGGGGGCAAGGACAAGGCCCGCCGTGAAGCCGAACAACTCGCCTCCAGGGACGCGGCTGCTGCCCACTGGATCAAAGGGCTGCTCGCGGAGAAGGAAAAGGACATGCCCGCCGCCGAGCGCGAGTACCTGGCCGCCGTGGAGGCCGGCAAGGGAGACGGCGGACGCTGGCTGGATCTGGCCTCGTTCTACCAGCGCGCCGGCCGGACCCAGGACATGCAGCACGCGATCGACAAGGCGGTCGCAGCGGAGAAGAAGCGCGGCGAGGTCTTTTACGACGCTGCCACCATCCTTTACCAGTCCGACCAGGACCTCGCTGCCGCCGCCAAACTGGTGCGCGATTACTTGCGGTCGGAGAACAAGGTCGAAGAAGCTCCCGCCTTCCGCGCCCACTACCTCTTGGGCAACATCCTGGAAAGACAGGGTGAGAAACAAGCCGCGGTGGCGGAGTATCGCGCCGCACTCGATCTCAACAGCGATTTCTCAGACGCGCGGAACGCTCTCCAGCGCCTCAGCCGCCCCTAGCCGGTCCCGAGGCTCGAGCAGCGCTTGTTATACTCGCCTGCCGTCAGTTTGCTGGTCTAACGGGTGGTGTCATGAGAGCTCTTCCGATCGCATTCTTGTGCCTGACTTTCGTTGTCCAGTCCGCGGCCGAGCCGCTTTCCTTCCGCCGCGCCATCGAGCTTGCCCTGCAGCACGGCGGAGCCACTGCCATGGCCGACGCGGAACAGGTCCGGGCGCAACAGGCCTATCTCGAACTGCGCAATCTCTACCTGCCCCAGGTGATCGTCGGCTCGGGCCTGGGCTACACCGACGGATTCCCCCTCAGCCTGGAAGGCTCCGCCCCCTCCATCTTCAACATCAACACCCAGTCCTACCTGCTCAATCTGGCCAACCAGGATTTCATGCGCGCCGCCAAGACCGAGTGGAATGCCACCGAGACGCAGAAGCAGGATGCCCGCGACCAGGTGGTGCTGGAGGCTTCGCTGGTCTATATCCAGCTCGACCAGCTCACCAGCTCCATCCAGGTGCTGCGCCAGCAGGCGCAGGCCTCGGCCCGCGCCGAGGACATCACCGGTCAGCGCGTACACGAAGGGGTGGATAGCGAGGTGGAGCTGACCCGGGCGCGCCTGAACAGCGCGCGGGCGCGGCTGCGCGCCGCCGAGATGCAGGGCGCCGCCGATGTCCTGCGCCTCCGCCTGGCGCAGTTGACCGGCCTGCCTCCGGACTCCATCGAAACCATGCCCGAATCCATCCCCGACCTGCCCGCGCCTTCCCAGGACCAGGACCTGGCGGCCAAGGCCGCCAGCCTGAGTCCCGCCGTGAAGCTGGCCGAGCAGCAGGCGCGGGCCAAGCAATACCGGGCCAGCGGCGAGCACAAGCAACTTCTGCCGACCATCGATCTGGCGGGCCAGTTCGCCGTGCTGGCGCGCTTCAACAACTACGACCAGTTCTTCCTCCGCTTCCAGCGCAACAATGTGACCGCCGGGGTCGAGATCCGCTTCCCCATCTTCAATTTCTCGCAGCGCGCCCACGCCGGAGCCGCCGATGCCGAGGCCATCAAGGCGCGGCGCCAGGCGGATGCGGTGCGGCACCAGGTCTCGACCGAGACCCTGCGGCTGCAGCGCTCCATCCAGCAACTGGCCGCCGCGCGCGATGTCGCCAAGCTGGAGCACCAGCTGGCCCTTTCCGATATCGATGCCATCCAGGCCAGGGTCGAGGCCGGCGCCGCCACCCTGCGCGACCAGGAGAATGCCCGCGCCACCGAGCACGACAAGTACGTGGCTTACCTCGACGTCTCCTTCGGTCTGCAAAGGGCAGAACTGCAGCTCCTCCGGGCCACCGGGGAGCTCCAGGGCTGGGCGATGGCGGCCAAGTGATCCCCTTCCTTCACCTCGGTCCCTTGCGCCTCGGCACCTACGGACTCATGGTCTGGGCGGGCTTGGTCTGCGGATTCCTGGCGCTGCAGGCGGACATGCGCCGTCGAAAGCTGCCGGGCGATACCCTGAACATGATCCTGCTCATCGCTCTCGCCGGACTGGCGGGCTCCAAGCTGTATCACCTGCTCGAGCGCCCCTCGGAGTTCTTCGCTCATCCGCTGCAGATGTTCTTCAGCGCCTCCGGCTTCGCCTGGTTTGGAGGGCTGCTGGGTGGCCTGCTGGTCATTGTTCTGTTCTCCCTCCGCTACAGGATCGCGATCCTGACCCTGCTGGACGCCTGCAGTCCGGCAGCAGCGATCGGATACGGCGTCGGCCGTATCGGCTGTCTTCTTTCCGGCGACGGCGATTACGGTATCCCCACTTCCCTTCCCTGGTGCATGAGTTTTCCCAACGGATTGGTGCCGACCACTCAATGCGTCCACCCGACGCCGATCTACGAGTTCCTGGGAGCGGTGGTGATCTTCCTGTGGCTGTGGCGGCAGGCCAAGAGTTCGGCCGCCGGCGCCCGCGCGCCCGGCTGGGTGCTGGGACAGTATTTTGTCTTGACCGGACTGGCCCGCTTCCTGGTGGAGTTCATCCGCATCAACCCGCGGGTGTGGCTGGGCCTCAGCAACGCCCAGCTCGCCGGCACCTGCTCGGTGATGGTCGGGATTGTCTTGCTGCTGTTGACGCGCAGGGCGTCGCCCGGTTCTTCGTAGCGCCCCGCCGTCCTCCGCGCCTGTTATGATTTTCCTGCACGCATGAACCACGCGGAATCCTGGCGAGTCGCTCTCGACGCCCTGCGCGCCGACAAGGTGAAGGCCGCCCTGACCATGATCGGCGTCATTCTGGGCAGCGCTTGCATCGTCATGGTCGTGACCGTGGCGCTCACCGGCAAGCGCTACATCATGGCCCAGATCGAGGGCGTGGGCTCGAACCTCGTCTATGCCTACCTGGTGGCGGGCGGCTCCGGCCAGAGTACCCCTCTGGCCGACCAGATCTCCGTGCAAGACATGCAGGCCATCCGCAACACCATTCCCCAGGTCAAGCGCGTCGCCGGCACCAACGACCAGTTGCTCTCCATGGTCATCAATGGGAAGGAGCACGCGGTCAGCCTCATCGGGGTGACCGAGGACTTTCAGGACATCCGCAACCTCGAAGTCCTGAAGGGCCGCTATTTCGATCCCGTGGACATGGAGAGCTACAGCAAGGCCTGCCTCATCAGCGAGCAACTCGCCAAGTTCTACCCCCAGAACCCGGTGGGCACATCCATCAAGGTCGGCGACCTCAACTTCACCATCATCGGCGTCTTCCGCGAGCGGGTGGCCACCTTCGGGCAATCCGAGATCACCTCCGAATCCGTCCTCGTGCCCATCCCCATCCTGAAGTTCTACATGCAGGACGCATTCATCCGGACCATGTATGTGCAGGCGGCGCAGCCCGAAGATGTGCCCCACGTCACCCAGCAGGTGCGGGACATCCTGAGGGCCCGCCACCGTTCCAGCGCGACCTATGTGGTGGAGAATCTGACTTCCCTGCTCCAGGCTGCCGGAAAGATCTCCCTGTCGCTGACCCTGGTGCTGCTGTTCGTGGCCCTCATCGCCCTCACCATCAGCGGCGTCGGCATCATGAATATCATGCTGGTGACGGTGACCGAGCGCACGCGCGAGATCGGAGTGCGGATGGCGGTGGGCGCGCGGCGGCGCGAGATCCAGTACCAGTTCCTGCTCGAGGCCATCATGATCAGCGGCACCGGGGCCATCATCGGCATCCTGATCGCCACCAGCATCCCGGTGTTGATCCAGCCTTTCCTGCCGGGCAACCTGCACGTCCCCATCTCCGGCATCTCGGTGATGCTGGCCTTCCTCGTGACCTGTTCGTTCGGAGTGGTCTTCGGCTACCTGCCCGCCAACCGCGCCGCCGGCCTCCAGCCCCGCGAGGCCCTACACCACGAGTAGGCCCTCAGGACGTTATGCCCGGGACCGACGCAGCTTGCTGGCTCTCTTTTCGCATCATGGCCAGCAGCAACTCGCGGTCAGACTTGAGCAGCCGACTGACGGTCTCCTTGCTGACCTGGGCCACAATGATCTGCCCGACCTCGGTGTGCACGTCCGAGTAGATCCCCAACTCCTTCATCCTCTGCGCCTGACGTTCGTTGTCCTCAGTGGGCGTGACGTAGTGCACCGAGCTCGCCGAATAGCGGTGGATCATGAACAGCTGGGTGAGCGTCATCAGCCGCTTCTTGCGGAGCGGCGGCAGCGTGTTCTGGTCGCGCACCGAGATGATGTGACGCCCCCGGCGGTCCTGCAGGGTCGCGAAAATAATGTTGGCCAGCTGCTCCTTCCCCGGCTCGCTGAACAGACCCAGCTCCAGCAGCTCCGAGCCCGCAGTGTGCGGACGCAGCTGCACCCGGATCTTGTTGGGATAGTCCCAATGCTCCGCCCAGGCCGCCAGCCACTCTTCCAGCAGCTTGGGCGGGACCTCGGTCTGCACCAGGTGCTGATAGTGCGTGGACCCCTTGCCCATGGCCTTGGTGGCCGCCGTGCGTCCCGAAGACGCCATCAGGGCGGCGTCCAGCCGTGGTCCTCCCACCAGCGCCTGCGGTGTCCGGTAGGGCGATTCCACCAGGCGGAACTTGCGCTGCAGACGCGCCAGCGCCAGCATGCCGTCCTGCTTCAGGGCCGTGGCGAACTCTTCAGCCACCAGGCCATCGATCTGATGCCCGCCATAGGTGATGAAGTTGAAGACAAAGCCAAGCTTCCCCAGTTCCTCCGGGAAGCGCTTCATCTGCTCGTCGCTCATGCCGGTGGTGTCCCAGTTGAACGACGGCGACAGGTTGTAGGCCAGCATCTTGTCGGGACACTCGGCGTGGATCGCCTCCGCGAATCTCCTGGCGTCCTCCAGGTCTGCCGTCTTGGTCTCCATCCACAGGATGTCGGCGAAGGGCGCCACCGCCAGCGACCGGGCGATGGCGAAATCGATCCCGCCCTGGATCTGGTAGAAACCCTCGGGCGTCTTGGGCAGCTCGCAATCCCAGACCACGTGGATGCCCATGGACCTTGCCCGTTCGCGGGCCTCGTAAAAGGAAGCGCGCTTGGCGAATTCCAGCCATTCCTCGACGCTCATGGCAAAGCGCTCGCCGCTACTGGTGCGGGCCTGCATCTCGTCGGCAACCGCCCGCCCGTAGGTCGTCAGATCGGCCTCGGCCAGCCACACGTCCAGGTAACGGTCCTGCATCGCCTCCAGCGCGGCGTCAATCTCCGCCGTCGTCGCGTGCCTGAGGGCCTGCGCATGGGCGGCAATCATCTCCACCAGTTGGTTCTGCTCCAGCCAGGCGCAGGTCGCCTGGTACTCGCCGTCCGACACCGCGAACAACAGATGCCCTCGTACCTCCTCCACCCCCAGCTCGAACAGCTTCCGCATGATGGCCAGGTAGCCGCTGCGGAACGCCGGCGGCCCCAGGTTGGTGGCCCCGAGGATGAACGGCTGGTCGCGCTCGTCACTGCGGCTCTCCAGGAAGGTCGCCGCCTCGGCATCGGTCCGCGCCACCACGATGCCCGGCACCTGCATGATGTCCAGCTGTAGCCGCGCCGCGTTCAGACGCCGGATCTGCTCGTCCTGGCCCACCAGCACCTTCCCCGCTTGATGGCCGCACTTCTTCGTCCCCGGCTTCTGGTCCTCGATGTGGTAGCCGGGCACGCCCACCTCCACGAACCGGCGGACCAGATTGCGCACATGCGCGTCCCCACCGTGGCCGGTGTCGGCGTCGGCGATGATGAACGGCCGATAGTCAACCACCGGGGTCGCGCGGCGCTGCTCTTCGCTCATCCGCATGCGGGCGAAGTGCTGGTTCTTGTCCGCCGTCAGCAGCGCCCGCACCAGGCCCGCCGCCTCGTCCGGCACCTGGCTCAGCGGATAGCTGGCCAGGTCCGGGCCGGGATTCTCCGCCGACGATCCTTTGGCGGAAGTGGCCCAGCCCCCCAGGTAGATGCCTTCGATGCCCATCCGCTTGATGGTCACGGCCTGGCCTGGCGAGTACGGACCGAAGGTCGTGATCGACTTGCGCTGGGAGAACAGCTCGCGCAGGCGGGCATAGAACTCCTCGGCCGCTTTGCGCGCCACGG
>DATKKJ010000006.1 GCA_035543055.1 Terriglobales bacterium
CCAGTTGGCCAGGTTCCCTTCCTCATCCACCTCCATGGCGCCCAGGACGCTCAGGTCCACATGTCCGCCGCGGATCATGGCAAAGGAATCGGCGCTGGAGAAATAAGCCGTGCCCGGGATCTCCGTGACTGTCTCCTTCCCCGCGTTGATCAGGTCCGGATCCTCCTTGCCCTCCAGGGGAAACGGCCCGATGCCCAGCATCCCGTTCTCGCTCTGCAGCACGACTTCCATGCCTTTGGGCACGAAGTTCGCCACCAGCGTCGGCATGCCGATGCCCAGGTTGACGTAATAGCCGTCGCGCAGCTCCTGCGCCACCCGCTTGACGATGCGGTCGCGCTTGACTGTGTCTTTCTGCTTGTCCACTCTCGGTGTCGTCGGTGTCGCTGCCATATTAGATCCCTTGTAAGACTGTCATCCTGAGCGAGCGTGCTTACGCGCGAGTCGAAGGACCCCTACCCTCACCAAGCCGCCTCAGCTCTACGAAAATCCGTTAACGCTCTTTCGAGTTCCTCATACGAGGTGCTCGCGTCCTTATCGGACTGCTTCTTGTACTTGTACGCCACCGCCAGCAGCTCGCCGTAGGGGTCTTCGATTCCGCCCATGGCGTGATCGTACGCCGGCGCCATCACCGCGATCTCCGCCGCCAGGTCGCCCAGCGTGAACTGCCCCTCCTCGTACATCCGGATGTAGCGAAGGACGCTGGTCCTGACTTCCTCGATCGTACTGTCCGGGGCTGGCATTCAGATCACGGCGATTTCGGCGATCACGGCGATCACACTCCCGCCTTCCGCACCGTCCGTTTCTCGATGCGCTTCTCGTACTTCGTACCCTGGAAGATGCGGTTCACGTACACGCTGGGGGTGTGTACCAGGTCGGGATCGAGCTGCCCGACCTCGACCAGTTCCTCGACCTCCGCGATCGTCACCCTGGCCGCCGTGGCCATCATGGGGTTGAAGTTCCGCGCCGTCTTGCGATAGACGAGGTTGCCCCACGGGTCGCCTTTCCACGCCTTGATCAGTGCGAAATCGGCGGTCAGCGCGCGCTCCATGATGTACATGCGCCCGTTGAAATCGCGCGCTTCCTTGCCTTCGGCGATCACCGTGCCGTAGCCGGTCGGGGTGAAGAACGCCGCGATCCCGGCGCCACCCGCCCGGATCCGCTCGGCGAACGTCCCCTGCGGGTTCAGCTCCAGCTCCAGTTCGCCGCTCAGGACCATCTGCTCCAGTTTCTTGTTCTCCCCGACGTAGGTCCCGATGTGCTTCTTGATCGCCCCCGCGTACAGCAGCTTGCCCAGCCCGAATTCGTCCACCCCGGCGTTGTTGCTCATGGTGGTCAGGTTTTTCACGCCCTTGCGGATGAGCGCGTCAATCAGATTTTCCGGGATGCCGCACAGCCCGAAGCCGCCCACCATGATGCTGGCGCCGTCCTGGATGTCCTTTACCGCTTCATCTGCGTCGCGTACCACTTTCTTCATAGGGATCAGTCCTTGTCGCCGAACTCGCGATTGTAATCAGGTGCAGCGAACGCGCGCAAATGCGCCGGTCGCCTTCACTTCTTGCGCACGTAGAGCAGCTTCTCGATCTCGGCAATCACCGTCCCGTGGGCGTCTTTGATCTCCACCACGAAAGTGGGTTCCACCTTGGGCTCCGACTTCAGGCGCTCCCGAATGTCCTCGACCTGCTGCTCCGACAGCCGGAACTCCGCCCGCACCGTGCCCTTGCCCGGCTTGCGGAAGCGGATGGTGGCCGCCTTGTCCCACACGATGTATTCCCGCCCCAGGTTCTCCATCAGCATCAGCATGTAGAAGGGATCGGCCATGGAGTACAGCGAGCCGCCGTAGTGGGTGCCGACATAATTCTTGTTCCAGGGCGTCAGCTTCATCTCCACGTCGACGGCGCGCATCTCGGGATCGATGCGCGTGACCCGGATGCCCGCGCCCAGCAAGGGGGGCCACAGGTTGATCCATCGCAGCCGGCGCCCTTTGCCCTTGCTCTTCATCGATGGAACTTGTTGCCGCGCTCGAATTCTTCACGCAGGCCCGCGGTCTTCAGGTTCTCGCGGATGTAGGCCAGCTTTTGCTCCAGGCGCAGCAGGGCTTCTTCCAGGTTCCCGGTGTTGGTCATGGCGATGTCGCGCCACATCGAGTACGGGCTGGCCGCGATGCGGGTCATCTCCCGCAACGCCCGGCCGCCGATGGCCTTGATCTCGGCGTCGTCGCCCACCTGGTCTTCCAGCGTGCTCGCCAGCGCGGTGGAGATCATCTGCGGCAGGTGGCTGATCCAGGCACACAGCCGGTCATGCCGCTCCACGTCCATGAACAGGGCCTTCGCCCCCAGCTTCTCCACCAGCGTGACCCATTCCCCCGCCCGGCCTTGGGGACGGGTCTCGGATCCGCCCATCGGCGTGAACAGCCACACCGTTCCCAGGAACAGCTCCGCATCCGCCTGCTCCAGTCCGCTGCGTTCTTTTCCCGCCATCGGGTGTCCCGGCAGGATGCGCCGGCCGGCCTCCTCGCCCAGCGCCGCCCGCGCCCGCTCCACCATCTCTTTCTTGGTGCTGCCGACGTCGGTGACCAGCACATCCGGCGGCAGCCGGGGCGCGATCCGCTCCACGAAGTCTAGAATCGCTCCCACCGGCGTGGCCAGCACCACCGCCTGGCTGCCCGCCGAGGCCTGCGCCGGATCGCTCGATCCGCTGTCGATCGCGCCCATCTTCTGCGCGTGCTCCAGCGTTTCCGCCCGGTCGCAGCCGACGACCCTCCCGACGAGCTTGTCCTTCTTCGCCGCCAGGGCCAGCGACCCGCCGATCAAGCCGGTTCCGATGATGGTGATTTGCTTAAACAAGGCCTCGAGGTTTCGATAGACCCTAAGCGATCTTCCGCCCCACCGCCGGCGCGATCATTCGCAGTTCGTCCATGAGCTTGGCGAACTGCTCCGGGTAAAGCGACTGCGCCCCGTCGCTCAGCGCCTTCTCCGGCTGGTGATGCACCTCGACGATGATGGCATCGGCGCCCGCCGCCACCGCCGCCCGCGCCATGGGTGACACCTTGTCGCGCCGCCCGGTGCCGTGCGACGGGTCCGCCGTCATCGGCAGGTGCGAGAGCTTGTGCACGATCGGGATGGCCGAGATGTCCATGGTGTTGCGGGTGTAGGTTTCGAACGTCCGGATGCCGCGTTCGCACAGGATCACGTCGTAGTTCCCGCCACTCATGATGTACTCGGCCGAAAGCAGCATCTCCTCCAGCGTGGCGGCGATGCCGCGCTTCAACATCACCGGCTTGCGCGCCTTGCCCAGCTCGCGCAGCAGGTTGAAGTTCTGCATGTTGCGCGCCCCCACCTGGAAGATGTCTACGTAGGGCGTCATCAGCGGGATCTGCGAGATCTCCATCACCTCGCTGATCACCAGCAACCCGAACTTCTCGCCCGCTTCCCGCAGCAGTTTCAGCCCGTCTTCGCCCAGCCCCTGGAAAGAGTAGGGCGACGAGCGCGGCTTGAACGCGCCCCCGCGCAGCACGCGCGCCCCTGCCTGCGAGACCTGTTGCGCGATGGTGAACAACTGCTCCTGCGATTCCACCGAGCACGGCCCCGCCATCACCACTACCTCGGGGCCGCCGATGCTCAGGCCGTTGGCGAAGCGCACGACCGTGCCTTCGGGCCGGAAACTTCTCGCCACCAGCTTATAGGGCGAGCTGACGCGGTGCACCTCGCGCACGCCCTCCATCACCTCGATGTCGCGGATGTCGAAGTCGATGGTCTTGCCCACCACCCCCAGCACGGTCTGCTGCGCACCGGTGCTGCGGTGCACTTCGTACCCGAGGTTCACCAGCCGCTCGATCACCCGCTGGATCTGTTCCTCGGCCGCGTTTTCCGCCATCGCTACGATCATGGGTTCCCTGGCTGCCGGCTAGTCCTTCGGCTCCAACTCGGTCTCTCCCGCCGCCGCTTCGCCGCGCTCGCCGATCTCGTCCCGCTGCAGCTTGCGCATGACGTCGATGATCCGTTCGTAGATGTGCATGAGGGCAGCGTCCGGCAGCGGGCCGCGGTTGTGCTTGCGCACGTTCTCGTGGATCACTTTCTCCCGGTCCGGCTCGTAGACCGGCAGCTTGGTATCGCGCTTCAGCTTGCCGATCTCCTTGGCGGCCAGGGCGCGCGCGTTCAACAGCTCCACCAGCCTGCGGTCCAGTTCATCGATCCTTTTACGCCACTCTGCGATGTCCATAGGCTCTAGTGCTGACTGCCTTTCGCGGCCGGCTTCGCCGCTACCAACGAGGCCACAAACGCTCCCACCGCCCCCGCCGCTCCGGCCTTCTCTGCCTTTTCGATCGTCTGCACGATGGCGCTGCCCACCACCGCCGCGTCGGCGAACCCGCCCACCTCCGCGAATTGCTCCGGGGTCGAGACCCCGAAGCCCAACGCCAGCGGCAGCGTGGTGTAGCGGCGTAGCCGGTGGACCAATTGTCGCGCATCGGCCGCCAGCTCCTGGCGCGTACCGGTCACACCGGTACGTGATACAGCGTACACGAACCCGGAGCAGGCCTTGGCGATCCGCCGCAGCCGCCGGTCGGTCGAGGTCGGCGCCGCCAGGAACACGGTCGCCAGCTCCCGCGCCCGCATGCATGCCAGATACTCGTCCGCCTCTTCCAGCGTGAGGTCGGTGATCAGGGCTCCGTCCAGCCCGGCATCCGCCGACGCCGCGCAGAACCGCGCCAGGCCCAAACGCAGGACCGGATTCAAATAGGAGAACACGATCAGCCCGGCCCGCGGCCGCGCCTTCCGCAGTCCTCTTCCCAGCGCGATCACGTCTCCCAGCGACACGCCGTTGGCCAGCGCCCGCTCGCTGGCCCGCTGGATCACCGGCCCGTCGGCCACCGGATCGCTGAACGGCACGCCCAGCTCGATCACCGCAGCGCCCGCGTCGATCGCCGCCAGCGCCACCGCGCGCGTGGTCGCGAGATCGGGGTCCCCGCAGGTCAGGTACGCGATCAGCGCCGGCCGTTTGTCGAGAGTGATTGGCATTCGTCCGCCGAGGTTACAGCTTCAGTTTCTGGGTCAGGATGCCCATGTCCTTGTCTCCGCGCCCGGAGACGTTCACGACCACGATGTCGGTCTTGCGCATGCGCGGCGCCCTCTTGATCGTTTCCGCCACCGCGTGCGCCGACTCCAGCGCCGGGATGATGCCTTCGGTCTGCGCCAGCACCTTGCAGGCCTCCAGCGCTTCCTCATCCGTCGCCGCAACATACTCCGCCCGGCCCGCGTCCCGGAGCCCCGCGTGCTCCGGCCCCAGCGCCGGGTAGTCCAATCCCGCCGACACCGAGTGCGTCGGCGCGATCTGCCCGGCCTCGTCCTGAAGCACGTAGGTGTAGGTGCCCTGAAGCACGCCTGGCACGCCGCCTTCGATGCCCGCCGCCACTCGCGCCGCGTGCTCGCCCAGGTGGATCCCGCGGCCCCCGGCCTCGACCCCGACCAGCTTCACCTGCTTGTCGCCCAGGAACTCGTAGAAGATCCCCATCGCATTCGATCCGCCGCCCACGCACGCGATGATCGCTGACGGCAGCCTTCCTTCCGCTTTCCTGATCTGCGCCCGCGTCTCTTTTCCGATCACCCGGTGGAAGTCCCGCACCATCGTCGGATACGGATGCGCGCCCAGCACGCTCCCCAGCAGGTAATGGGTGGTGCGCACATTGGTCACCCAATCGCGCATGGCCTCGTTGATCGCGTCCTTCAGCGTGCGCTGGCCGGCGTCGACGCCCCGCACCTCTGCGCCCAGCAGCTTCATACGGAAGACATTCAGCTCCTGCCGCCGCATATCTTCGGTGCCCATGTACACCACGCACTCGAAACCGAAAAGCGCGCAGACGGTCGCGGTCGCTACCCCATGTTGCCCCGCCCCCGTCTCCGCGATGATGCGGTGCTTGCCCATGCGCTGCGCCAGCAGCGCCTGTCCCAGGCAGTTGTTGATCTTGTGCGCGCCGGTGTGCAGCAAGTCTTCGCGCTTCAGGTAGATCCTGGCCCCGCCCAGCTTCTTCGTCAGCCGCCCCGCAAACGTGAGCGGGGTAGGGCGTCCCGCATACTCTTCCAACAGCCTCTGCAACTCCGCCTGGAACTTCCGGTCCTTCTTCGCCGCCTCGTAGGCGTGCTCCAATTGCTCGAGCGCCGCCATGAGCGTCTCCGGCACGTACCTGCCTCCGTACGCCCCGAACCGCCCGACCGCGGATTTGAGCTGTGCTTTCACTGATATTCTTCTCTTGTTTCTCTTGTCACCCTACTTGCAGGCGCGACCCAGGGCCGAACGTGCGACGCCCGCGGGAGCGTGCCTGCAAGTAGGGTGACTCTTCCTGCGGCGCAGGCCGTCAGGCCTGCGCCGCCGCCTTCGCTGCCTTCACGAACGCTCTTACCTTCTCGTGATCCTTCTTTCCCGGCTCTCTCTCCACGCCGCTGACCACGTCCACCCCCCAAGGATGAAACAACTCGATTGCGCGGCCCACGTTGCCGGCCTCCAGTCCGCCGGCCACTACGATGTTCACCTTCCGCCGCAACAGCCGCACTATGGGCGCCGCCCGATCCCAATCAAACAGCTTCCCCGCTCCTCCGCGCCTCTTATCGGAACCGGCATCCACGAACAGCGCATCGACGGCGTCCGCAAAGCCGTCCGCCTCGTTCTCCAACACCGCTGCGGATAATGCCTTGTAAACCTTGATCCCGGTGCGCCCGATCGTGCGCGCCAGCCGCGGTCCTTCGTCGCCATGCAACTGCACGCCCGTCAGCCCCGCCGTCTCCACCGTGTCCAGAATGATCTCGGGCTTCTGGTTCACAAAGACGCCGACCTTCTCCACGCCCTCCGGCAGCTCGGCGATGATCTTCTTCGCTTCCCTGGGGCTGATCCGCCGCGGGCTGGGAGCAAAGATGAACCCCAGCGCGTCGGCGCCTGCTTCCACCGTCGCACGCGCGTCCTCCAGGTTCGTGTTGCCGCAAATCTTGACCCACATAAAAACTCAAAATTGTCATCCTGAGCGCTGTCCCGTAGGGACAAGCGTGAGGACCTACCGCCTGCAGCGGAACGAGAGCCCCACGGTAGTGGGGCGCGTTCCCCCGAAGCCTCTCCGGCGGTCACGGCGATCAATCCTTCGTTCCCGCCCCCCAGGTCGCCACGCCCGCGCTGCCCAGCGGCGGCGCCTTGGCTTCCGCGATCAGGCGGCGCAGCGCCTCCTCCGGCGATTCCGCCTTCATCAGCGACTCGCCGATCAAGAACGCCTGGTAGCCGGCGTCGCGCAACCTGCGGATGTCCGCCCCTGAGTTGATCCCGCTCTCCGCCACCCGCACCGCCCCCTTGGGAAGCTTGGGGGCAAGGCGCACGGCGGTCTCCAGGTCCACCTGGAACGTATGCAGGTCACGGCTGTTCACCCCGATCAGATTGGCGCCCACCGCTGCCGCCATCTCCAGTTCTTTCTCGTCGTGGACCTCGCACAGCGCTGGCAGCCCAAGCTCCTGGGTCTGTCCATAGAGGTGGGTAAACTCGACCGCCGCCAGCGCGCCAACGATCAGCAGCACCGCATCGGCGCCCGCGGCTTTTGCCTCCACGATCTGGATCCGGTCCACGATGAAGTCTTTGCGCAGGCAGGGCAGCTTGGTGGCCGCCGACGCCTCGTACAGGTTGGCGATCGAGCCCTGGAAGTAGTCCTCTTCGGTCAGCACCGACAGGGCCGCCGCTCCCGCCGCCTCGAAGCCGCTGGCCAGCGCGGCTACGTGCAGGGTCCCGCGGATCATGCCCTTCGAGGGCGATGCCTTCTTCAATTCCGCGATGATGGCCGGCCCGCGTGCTGACGCCCGCAGCAGCGTCCCCCGGAAGTCCTTGGGCACGCGCGTCTCCGCCAGCCGCTCCATCTCCCGGTGATCGGTCGCGCGCTTCCACTCTGCCACCTTCTTGCGGGTATGCGCCACGATCTGTTCCAGCGTCACAACCATGGCTTGAGAGTATATCGGCTTGCTCCGCGCCGGGGAGGACAATCGGGCAGTGAAGGGACAGGAGCGAGGGCTACTTTTCTTCGAACTCGACGTCAAGCGAGATAAGAACCGTCACCGGCTTGCCGCCCTTCATCGCAGGCTCAAACTTCCAGGTTTCAACGGCCTGTTTCGCTAGTTTATCCAGCTGCGGATGGAGCTTCTTCGCGACGGTTACCTGCCTGGGGCAGCCATCCGTACCCACAATCACGTGCAGACGAACCACACCCTTTATTCCACTGCCCTTCAGTGATTCAGGATAGGCAGCCGTGATCGGCGGCTTTGCATGCTTGTTAATTGAACAGTGCGTCGGCTCCGCGTCAGTCGAGGATACGGGCTTCTGAGCAAATACGGAGGTTGGAACACAAATCGTGACAGCGATCGCGAGAAAAAGACGACTGTTAATCGGCGGCATGCTGCCCGGAACAAACACCAAAACGAGAACTAAGAGCTAACCGCTAATGGCCAAGAGCTTGATTGGTGCCGAAGAAGGGACTCGAACTTGAGCCGTCTTGCGGGCGTGAGCGAAGCGCGAGCCCGCAGGCGAAATCCTGAGCGGAGCGAAGGACCTCTACCTCTGGCGAATATTGCAATCTGATGGTGCCGAAGAAGGGACTCGAACCCCCACGCCCTTGCGGGCACATGGACCTGAACCATGCGCGTCTGCCAATTCCGCCACTTCGGCACGGGAATAGGAGAGCAGGTTGACGACATTATTCTTACAGGCGCTGTGCGGGAGTGTCAAACCACCGGACAGCGAAAATTGCGCCCGCGCACAACGTTCGCGCCGTTTCGGGAGTCCAATCGATGGCCCTTTTCCCCGAGAAGGTGTCGGAGGATGTAAACTGCAGCGGCAGGAGAACCCGATGCCCCCCCAGCCCCAGATGGAACCCTCCCCCAAGATGTCCCCGGAAGTGAACAAGCAGTTGCGTTCCCTGGCCCACGACCTCAGCAATTCCATCGAGACCGTCATGCAGGCCACCTACCTGCTCTCCCAGAGCCGGCTCGACGAAGCCAGCAAGAAGTGGGCCGAGCTCATCGACACCGCCATCCGCGAGGCCGCCCGCATCAACCGCGAGATCCGCGAGATCCTCCGCGCCCAGTCCTGACCGCTTCATGAGAAAAACAACAGCGGAACCCTTCCGGGTCCCGCTGGTACTGGGGACTAGGTACTGGGTACTGCTAGGCCGCTTTCTCCCCCACCAGTTTGGCGTCCATGGTGATCTTTGCGTTCAGCACCCGCGACACCGGACAACCCTCTTTGGCGTTCTTAGCTGCCTGCTCGAACTTCGCCCGGTCACCGCCTGGGATGCGCGCGGTCACGTCCAGGTGCACGGCGGTGATGGTGAAGCCTGCCTCCAACTTCTCCATCGTGAGCGTGGCGGTGGTTTCGATCGCCTCCGGCGTCATACCCACATTCCCCAGCTGCGCCGACAGCGCCATCGAGAAGCATCCCGCGTGGGCAGCCGCGATCAGCTCTTCCGGATTGGTCCCGGCGCCGTTCTCGAACCGGGTGGCGAATGAGTATTGCGTCTCTTTCAGCACCCCGCTTGCGGTGGACACGGTGCCCTTGCCGTCCTTCAGGCCACCCTTCCACACCGCGCTTCCCTTGCGTTGCATACGGCCTCCTTTCGCTACTTCAAAACCCTCCTAGGTTACACCTTGAGGCGCCTTGCGGGCGTCTGAGCCCGCAGCCGAAATCCTGAGCGCGAATTGCGCGAAGGATCCCCAGGGGGCGACGTTTGCTTACGACTGCCGACTGGCGCCTCTAGTAGAAATCCGAGCAGCTCAGGAAGAACCCGCACTTCTCGCACACCAGCTTGCACTTGAGCTCCACCAGCCGCTGTCCGCAGTTCGGACACGTCTGTATCGGCTCTGGAGCTTTCACCGGCGGCGGCGGCTTGCGCCCCTCATCCATGCCGCCGACCATAGCACAGAGGAAGCAGCAACAAAATGCGGCCGGGCCGCAGTGGGGGACGGGCATGCGCAACTGGTGATAAGGGCCGTTATCGCCAGTTCCGTGTTGTATTCTTCCAACCTGCACAATCACTCGGTTACACAGGAGCGGCAAATGCCGATCACTGCCTTCAACAGTTTCACCGACGGCCTCGAGCCGGATCGAAGGAACCGCGAACACTTTATCGCCAACATTAACCTGGACGATCACCGCCGCTGGATTCCTTATGCGGAGGGTGTCTGGCTGCAGCCGTGCTGCTTTAACGTCACCTCCGGAGGGTTCAGCGTTGTCCTGAAGGCTCTCCCCGGCGCCAAACTCGGCATTCACTACCACGTTGGCACGGTTCGTGGCTACACCATGCGTGGTCACTGGCGATACCTGGAGCATGACTGGATCGCCAAGCCCGGGACCTTCATCTACGAACCCGCCGGCGAGGCTCACACACTGGTTGTGACCGATGACTCGCCAGAACCAGCGCTGGTACTCTTCATCGTCGAGGGCGGGCTCATTTACTTGGACAAGGCGGTCGAGGGTAGCTTCGGCGCCTACGAGGACGGATTCACATTCCTTGAGCTGTGCCGGAAGTACTATCGTGAGTCCGGTCTTGACGCCCGCGAACTGGACCGACTGATTCGCTGAGTGGGGGTTTTAGGGATCTTGCGGCTTGTGACTCCGGCAAAGACTTCGACCTACGGGGTGCCAGCCCCCGCCGCGCGCCCCTTCCCGTTCCCCAGCATCTCCGCCACCGCCTGCAATAGCTGGGTACGAGCGCGCCGCCACCGAGGCCCTGCAGGCCCTCACCCGCGAGCTCACCCTGCCCGCCGAATCCGCCGCCACCCTCCGCCTGGTGGACGCCATCCAGGGCCCCGTCGGCCACAAGAACAAGTACGGCAAGGATTACGACAAGGCCCGTCCCTACGGCCAGCCCTGATTGTCTTGTGTTTGATACTTGATACTTGATACTTGATACTTGGTACTTGGTACTTGGTACTTGGTACTATCTCCCCCCATGCCCGCCAAAGCCGGATATTGGACTCCCATGCTGCACGTCGCCGACGTCGCCCGCTCCATCAGGTTCTACGAGCTCCTCGGCTTCGAGCTCATCGACACCGAGGGCGACCCCTCCTGCTTCGGATGGGCCCGCCTCCACTGCGAGGGCGGCGCCATCATGCTCTTCCTCGCCGAGGACGAGCACCCGGTCGATCCCCGCACCCAATCCCAGCCCGCGTTCATGTATACGCCCGACTTGCCCGGACTGCGCGAGCATCTGCTGGCCCACGGCGTCAAGGTCTCCAAGATCAACCATCCCCCCTACATGATGAGCGGCGAGGTGCGGGTCGAGGACCCCGACGGCTACGTCATCTTCATCGGACACTGGGGCGACGCCGAACACTCCGCCTGGCTCCAGCGCATCGAGGAAAAGAAGCGCGCCGGCACCCTGCGCCCCAGGTAACCATCTCCCTGTGGTCCCCTGGGCCTCTGTGGTGAAAGGTCTTGGCTGACGGCTGATGGCTACTGCTTGAAATTGAACGTCGTCACCACGGCCTTCCACCCGCCCCGCTCGCGCCGATACACGGTGAGATAGAAGCCGGACGCCGTCTGCGACTTGCCGTCCGCCGAGGTGACGGTGTTCGTCCACTCGCCGCCGTCGTAGAGCAGCTCGCCGACGCGCTGGCTGCGGATGGAGGTCAGGGTCAGCTTGCGGCTGGTTTCGCGCGCCAAGCCCACTGCGAAGTACTTGCGATGCGCCTCGCGCCCCCGCACCGGCGCCTGGTCGGGCGAGAGGGTCATCGCGTCCTCGGCCAGGAAGGCCAGCAGCTTTCCCAGGTCGCCGGCATTGTAGGCGGCGCAGTAGGCGTCGTTCATTCGCTGGACATCGGGCTCGGGATCGACGGCCGCAGGCATCGGGGCATTAGCCTAGCATCCCGAGAGAAAACCCACCACAGAGACACCGAGCACGCCGAGGAAATCACCAATCGCAAATCACCAATCACCAATCACCGATTCCTCTCACTTCTTCGCCGGCGGCGGCTGCGGCGCCGGCTCGCTCGAGGGCGGCACGATGTTCTTCATCCGCAGGTAGGTCACCAGGTTGCCGTAGTGCTCCATGCTGTGGATCTCGTTGACGTTCAGCACCGCCAGCTTGGGGGTGTTTGCGTTCCCGAAGAGGGTCACCGTCTGCGTGCCCGCGGCGTCGGTCATGCCGCCATAGACCTGGTTGCAGAAGGCAACCGCCTCCTTCAGGGCGGCGATCAGCTCCGCCTTCGACGTCCTGGTCTTCTCGATGTTCCGGGAGGTGTACGGCTGCCCCAGCGCCGTGGTGCAGAAGAAGTAGCTGGAGTCGGCCAGGTGCCCGACGATCTGCCCGTAGCTGCGCACCGCCTCGGTCGGCCGGAAGCCGTAGTTCTCCTCCGGCATCTTCTCCGCCGAACGCAGCAGGATGTCCTGGATGATGCCGTAGGCGTGCCGGTTCCAGGCGCTGAGCGGGTTGGCCTCGGAGACGGTGACGCTCAGCTTCTCCGGTGCCGCCGGGGCGGGCGTAGCGGCGGGTGTAGCGGGTTTCTGCTGGGCCGCCGCCACCGCGGCCAGCCCCAGCAGGCAGATCAGCAACCTGACGGTTCGCATGGATTCCCCCTCCTTAAGACCAGTTACGCTACCACCGCCGCAGTGTTCCTCAAATTACAAATTACAAATCGCCAATCACCAATCCCACGGTAGCCCACCCGCCAACTCTTCCTTCGTGTCTTCCTTCGTGTGCCCTTGTGCCCTTTGCGGTGAGTCTTTCGCTGCCTCCTGCCACCCGCCTCCTGCCCGCGGGTCGGCGGCCGCCTGGATGTCCCCGACGTACGTCCCCTTCGGACACAGCAGGTCCCACGCCTCGCGATAGCGTGCATACCGCCCCGGCAGCACGATATAGAAGGGAGTGTGAACCCGCGCCAGGGGGATGATGAACCACTCGTCCTCCAGGCCGATATAGGCGGCGATGTAATCGAGGTCGCTCAGGCGGTAGCGACTCTGGCCGTGTGTGCCCGAGCCGCCGCACCGGACTATATAGGCGTTCCGGCAGGGCCTTCGTGTTCCGTCCACACGACGTGTCCAGTTGCCGATTCTCCAAGTCGATTTCACCTGGACCCGGCTGACCCGGCCCATGACCTCGACCATGAAGTCATAGCGGCAGTTCTGGCCGAAGGGCTTGGAGACGTTCATCCCCAGGCTGAGCGCCTTGGCTACGAACAGGGCCTCGGCGATCTCCCCCTTGCGGAGCCTCGACTTCATCCCGGCGATTCTCTCTATGTGGTTGTAACGATTGGTTTTAGCTGGCGACTGACGACTGGCGACTGGCGACTGCCTCACTCCCCACTCTCTTTCCTTCCTCCCCTGTATGCGACGCGCACCGCCCCCAATTACCCGATTGCCAAATTACCCGATTACCCAATCTTCGTCTGTGACTTACCTCACACGAAAATATCTCTTAGCTATACCTAGTCCCCAACCGATTGATTTCGCACGGGATGCGCGCGCAAGAAAAATCTGCGCCCGAAAGGCGGTTCTGGTATCCTGCCGCCCGCTCTTGAGGAGGATCGCATGTCCCACGCCCGCCGCTGCGTCATGGTCCTGCTGTTGTCCGGCATCGCCTTCGCCCAAACCTCCGCCTCCAAGCCCGCCGCGAAGACGGCGAAGGGCGGCGGCGCCGACCTGCAGGCCACCATCGAGAAGGTGGAGAAAGCGGGCTGGGACGCCTTCCAGAAGCACGACGACAAGACTCTGATGGCGCTTTCCGCGCCCGGCTACACCGCGGTGATCGCCGACCAGAAGCCTCCGCGCGACGCGCAGGCGGCGGCCCAGGTCTCGCACCAGATCATAGTGCACAAGTACAGCTTCAGCGATTTCAAGGTGACGCCGCTGGCCCCCGACGTCGCCTTAGCGACCTACATCTCCTCGGGCAGCGCCACCTTCGGCAACGGCAAGCCGCAGGACTTCAAGCTCGCCGTCACCGAAGTGTGGGTCAAGCATGGAGGCCAGTGGAAATCCCTCCGCTACCACGAGAGCGAGATCCACTGAGGCGCCGCCGAACGCGTTCCCGGCAAGCACCGGTGCGCCGGGCCGGGATGTACGCGCCACGGACTTGATTTTTGTCGGTACTCTCTCGGCCTCGACGCACCAGGGGAAGCCTAGCCGGAGCGCGGCGTTCCCCGGCCGCGCCTGGCCATCTTGTTCTGATTTCCGAACAAGGACCGGGGGGCCGATGTCCTTCAATCCCACCCGCCTTTGGTGGTGCGAAGGATGGGCCGCCCGCCTCCGCCACCACGAGAGCGAGATCCACTGAGAACGGGGAGCGCCTCTTGGCTGGACAAAGTAGCCCGCGCGCCCTCGCGCGGGCCGTGTCGCACCGCGCATGGCGGCCCGGCTCTGCGCTCACTTCTTCCACTGCGCCCGCGCGAAACTCTCGCAATCGTGGGCTTTGAAGTCGGATTCGACCTGCTTGGCCTGCTCGGTGCGCTGGGCCTCGGACTCCGGCAGCGGGCGGCTCCAGCAGCAGCGTTCGCAGAACCACCCCCTCCAGCCCGGGGAGATCTCGAATACCAGCCGGCGTTCATGTTGCCAATCCATGGATGCGGCCATTCTGCCACCCAGGCCCGCACCCGCCGCGCCAGGCCCTGTCTTGTTCTGGATTCGGAACACGGGACGCAGGGTTAGCCCAGCACGGAGGTGCTGGGAACGCTCGCATTAAAAGAGGTAGTCCCGGGCTCGTAGGTCAGGGCTTTAGCCCTGACTCGCCCTGGCGACCCTGACGAGGACGTAAGTCCGAA
>DATKKJ010000007.1 GCA_035543055.1 Terriglobales bacterium
GGGGACGGCCACCGGCGCCTACACCGGCGGCGTCACCGTAGATAGCTCAACTGTGTGGGTCGGAGTGGCGGGCGTGAACCAGGTCCAGGGCTTCACCCTTTCCTCGGGAGCGCCCGTGGCCCAGATCCCGGTGAGCTTCACACCCAATCTGGTGGCGGTGCGCTACCAGTAGGGTGCTAGGCCGAGAACGCTGCCTCGTATTCGTCCGGATCTATGCCTTTGTAAGACAGCGTGTGCTTCAATCGCTCGCGCAGGTCGGCGGGCGTGGCCTCGATGAAGGCCTGCACCGCGATCTCCAGCTTGATCTTGGCGGCTGATTTTTCTTCCGCGAGGGACTCGGCGCGGGATTGCGCCGCCTGTCGCACCCCCTCGCGCACGGGCAGCGGCAGCTCTTGCAGCAGGTCGTCGATGATCTCGCGTGCTTCGTCGCTCCAGTCCATCTTCTACACGCTCTTCGCCGTGTCCAGTTCCCGGGCGACGCTGTCGAGCACCCCGTTGATGAACTGCACTGATTCCGGCGAGGAGAACTTGCGGGCGATCTCCAGCGCCTCGTTGATGACCACCGGGCGTGGGGTCTTGGGAAACGCGAAGAACTCGGCGACGCCGGCGCGCAGCACGTTGCGGTCCACCGCCGCCATGCGATCCATGCGCCAGTGCTCGGCGTGACGCTCGATGGCCGCGTCAATGGCCTTGCTGCGCTCCACCGCGGCATTAAACAAGTCTTCGGCGAATCCGCGCGTGCCTGCGTCCACCTCGGCCCGTTCACTCCAGAAGGTGCGGCGCACCTCGTCGGGCTGCTGCTTGCCCATGTCGAGCTGGAACAGCATCTGCAGCACTAGTTCGCGGGACTTGCGGCGGGTGCCCATCTCAGTACCCAGTACTCAGTACCCAGTACCTAGTGAAAGCTCGGGAGGGAAGGTGCATTAGCGCTTTTTCCGCCTTGGTTCATTGAGCCTGCGGCCCGGCACCGGACGCACCCGCGGCGGTTTCGTCTTTGCTGGCGACTGGCGACCGGCGACTGACGACTGCAAGAACGCCATCTCCACCGCGCTCAGCGCCGCTTCGAACCCCTTGTTGCCCATCTTGAGGCCGGCGCGATCGATCGCCTGTTCCAGGTTGTCGCAAGTCAGCACCCCGTAGGCGTGGGGCACGCGGGTCTCCTGCGCCGACTGCCCGATGCCGCGCGTGACCTCTTCCGCGAGGTGCTCGTAGTGCGAGGTCTCGCCGCGGATGATGCAGGCCAGGCAGATCACCGCATCCGCGCCGGTCTCGGCCAGCTTGCGGGCGGCCAGCGGCACCTCGAAGGAACCCGGCACGCGCACCACGGTGATGTCGCCGTCGCGGGCGCCGGTGCGCTTCAGCGCGTCCAGGGCGCCGCCCAGCAGGCGCTCGGTGATGAACGCATTGAAGCGGCTGACCACGATGCCGAATCTCTTCCCCGCTGCGTTCAGTTCGCCCAGCTTCTTCGCCGGGCCTTTTCGCCAGTCTTCTTTGTAGGAAAAGATCGCCAGCCGCCCCTTGCGCGCCGGCACTTCCACCGAGAACATGCGCGCCCCCCACTCGGTGTCAGCGATCTCCTCCGTAATCCTCAGTTTCCGCTTCTTGGCGATGTCGTAGAGCACGTCGGCGGAGGCGCACTCGATCACCAGGTCGGCGTCGGGGAAGCCTTTGCCGGCGCCGATCTCGACGCCTGCTTCGCGCGCATCGAGCTTGATGCCCTTGCTGCGCCGTCCTTCCCATGCCTCGCCGCGCGCCAGCCCCAGCGAATCGAAGAAGTCCACCAGGACGGAGAACTCCTTGTCGTTGGCGGCCACCAGCAGCTTGTGGAATGAACGGATCATTCGATTGGGTAATTGAGCAATTTGGTAATCGGGTAATTGGCTCAACCGGTTTTGTCAATTACTCAATTACCCGATTACCCAATTACCCGATCACGCTATTTGCCTTTGAAATTCGCCGCTCGCTTCTCCAGGAACGCGGTCGTGCCTTCCTTCTTGTCCTCGGTGGCGCAGCAGACGCCGAACAGCGTCGCTTCCAGGTACAGGCCGTCGGCCAGGGTCATGTCCATGCCCTTATGGACCGCTTCCATGCAGTACTGGATGGCCAGCGGCGCGTTGGCAATGATCTTCTTGGCGATGGCCTCGGCGCGCGGGATGAGCTCGGCCGGCGCCACCACTTCGTTCACCAGCCCGATGCGGTGCGCCTCCTGCGCCGTGATCATGTCGCCGGTCAGCAGGACCTGGAAGGCGAGACCCTTGCCCACCAGGCGCGGCAGGCGTTGGCTGCCGCCGTAGCCGGGGATGATGCCCAGCTTCACCTCGGGCTGCCCCAGCTTGGCGGTCTCACTGGCCAGCCGCATGGTGCACGCCATCGCCAGCTCGCAGCCGCCGCCCAGCGCGAAGCCGTTGATGCAGGCGATCACCGGCTTGCCCAGGTTCTCGATCAAGTCGAGCACCGCCTGCCCGCGATGGGTATATTCCTTGGCCGTGATCGGGCCCATCACCGCCAACTCGTTGACGTCGGCGCCGGCGACGAACGCCTTCTCGCCTTCCCCGGTCAGGATGACCACCCGCACCTCGGCATCTTCCTGGATTGCGGTAAACACCGAGCGCAGCTCCCGCATGGTGGCGCCGTTCAGCGCGTTCAGCACCTTCGGCCGCGCGATGGTGACGTAGGCGATGTGGTCTTTCTTGTCGAACTTCAGGTTTTGGTAGGTTTGCGTCAGTACGGATGAAGCCATACGGATCTCCTTCTAGAAACTGAAAACTGTCTTAGGCGACCGCCATCTCAGACGCCGTGATCCCCTGCAGTGCGGCGTCCTGCGGCACCGGCTTCTCGGGATTCGACCAGTCGAAGAATCCCTTGCCCGACTTCTTCCCGTACCAGCCGGCCATGACCATGCGCTTGAGCAGCGGCGGGGAGGCGAAACGGCGTTCTTTGAATTCGTCGAACATCACGTGCGTGATGTAGTACGTGGTGTCGAGGCCGACGAAGTCGAGCAGGGTGAAGGGGCCCATGGGATAGCCGCAGCCCAGCTTCATCGCCAGGTCGATGTCGGTGATGGAGCCGACGCCCTCCTCGTAGGCGCGGATGGCGTCAAGCAGGTACGGCACCAGCAGCCGGTTGACGATGAACCCGGTCTTGTCGGAGGTGCGCACCGGGGTCTTGCCGACACTCTGCGCGAAGGCGAAGGCCTGCTCGAAGACCGCGGGGTCGGTGGTGATGGTGCGCACCACTTCCACCAGCGCCATCAGCGGCACCGGGTTGAAGAAGTGCAGGCCGACGAAGCGCTCCGGGCGCTTGGTGGCGACCATCAGCTCGGTGATGGAGATGGACGAGGTGTTGGAGGCGAAGATCGCGTCCTTCTTCACGATGCCGTCCAGCGCCGCGTACATCTTCTTCTTCTCCTCGACGTTCTCGATGATGGCCTCGATGATCAGGTCGCAGTCGGCCAGGTCTTCTTTCTTCAGCGTGCCCTTGAGCCGCGCGCGGATGGCCTCGGGCGCTTCCTTCAGTTTTCCCTTTTCCGCGAACTTGGCCAGCGACTTCTCGATGCCGGCGAAACCCTTGTCCAGGAAGCGCTGCTCCGCCTCCAGCGAGATGACTTGATATCCGGCAGTCGCGGCGACTTGCGCGATGCCGGAGCCCATCAGACCGCAGCCTAAAACGCCAACCTTCTTTATGGCCATATGAATTCCTTTTTCTTACCGCCGAGATCGCAGAGAGCGCCGAGCATTTTTCATCTCCAAACTCGGCGATCTCGGCGTGCTCGGCGGTGAACAATCAACGCCGTACGTTCTCCACGATCACCGCAATCCCCTGCCCGCCCCCGATGCACGCGGTCGCCAGGCCATACTTGCCCTTGCGCCGTCGTAGTTCGTAAAGCAGCGTCAGCACCAGGCGGGTGCCGGTCGCGCCCAGCGGATGACCCAGCGCGATCGCCCCGCCGTTCACATTCACCTTATTCCTGTCGAGCCCGAGTTCTTTCTCGACCGCGAGGTACTGGGCGGCAAAGGCTTCGTTGACCTCGATCAGATCGATGTCCTCGAGCTTCAGTCCCGCCTTCTTCAGCGCGATCCGCGATGACGGCACCGGCCCCTGGCCCATGATCTTGGGGTCCACGCCGGCAATGCCCCAACTCACCAGCCGTCCCATCGGCTTGAGGCCGCGCTTCTGTGCGTCTTCGAGCGGCATGAGCACGACCGCGGCGCCACCGTCCACGATACCGCTGGCGTTGCCCGCGGTGATGTTCTTGCCGAAGGCGGGCTTGAGCTTGGCCAGGCCTTCCATCGTGGTCTCCGGCCGCAGGTGGTCGTCCTGCTCGAACATCTCGCCGGTCGGCTCGCCCTTGCGGTTGCGCAGCGGCACGGGCGTGGTCTCTTCTTTCATGCGGCACGCCTTCAGCGCCTCGGCCGCCAGCTTCTGTGAACGCAGCGAGAACTCGTCCATCATCTGGCGGGTGATGCCCTGCTGGTCGCCGTAGAGCTCCGCGGTCTGCGCCATGTAGAGGCCGCACTGGGTGTCGAGCAGGGCGACCATCAGCGAATCTTCCATCTTGCCTTCGCCCAAGCCGAAGCCCCAGCGCGCGCCGCGGATGACGTGCGGCGCCATGGACATGCTCTCCATGCCCCCGGCAAGCACGGTGCGGGCCTCGCCTAGCTGGATCATGTGCGCCGCCGAGACGATGGCCTGCATGCCTGAGCCGCACAGGCGGTTGACGGTGAGCGCCGGAGTCTCGATGGGCAGGCCGGCCTTGAGCGCCACGTGACGCGCGCCATAGAGGGCGTCGCCGGAGGTCTGTTGGGCGTTGCCGAAGACGACGTGATCGACTTCCTTGGGCTCCACCCCGGCGCGCTGCATGGCTTCCTTGCCGGCGACGGCACCGAGTTCCTGGGCGGTGAAATCGCGCAGCTTGCCGCCGTAGCGGCCCATCGGGGTGCGCGCCCCGTTGACGATGGCGATGTCGGAAGGATTCAGCATGGACACCTGACAGACAGGAAATATGCGGTCGTGCGAAACGAAAAAGTCTATCAGATTTGTAATCTGTAATTTGTAATTTGCAAAGTAAGAGGCACCCACAGGTAGGAAATCAGCCCGCGGTACTTTACAAATTACAAATCGAACTTTCGACCTTCAGGCCGCGTCGGTGATCTTGCCGAAGTGGGTCTGGCACTCCTCGCAGAACCAGTGGGGCGCCTCTTCCTTCATGACTCCGACCAGGTCGGCGTCGCGCAGGTTGAGGGCCTCGACCGTGTCCGCGCTGTGCGAGCCGTAGGCGACGCGCACCACTCCCAGGGAGGAGCCGCAACTGGGGCAGGCGGGGCGGGGACGCTGCTTCGTACCATGGTGGTTCGGCACGGGCCACCTCCTGATGCTGGCGGAAGCATACGCCCGTCCCTAGTGGATTTCTAGGACTTGGGGCGGATTGTTTGCGGCAAGACCTGACAAGGGTTCGGCACAAGTCAGGCGCGAACCAGTGAACTCTTGCTCGGCTTCGGTCTCGCCTCGCTCCGGTAGCGTGCCGGAGGGCGCCTCGGCGTGCGGCAGCAAGGCGGGCGTAGCGGAAATGTGATGGGGCTGCGGACAGCTTCCGGCAGCCCTTCGCCCGTAGTACAAACGGGTTACACAGCAAGATTGCCTGGAGGAACGATGCACTATCACGATTCTGACGACCTGAAACGACTTGCCGAGTTCAAGCAGCTCGCGCCGACAGAATTCTCCGCCTTCGTGGAGTTCGACAAGACCGTCGGCCGGGACGGCGGCGCCATTCCCCGGAAGTATCGCGAGCTGATCGCGATCGCGGTGGCGTGCACCACCCAGTGCCCTTACTGCCTCGACGTGCACGCGCGCGCCGCCAAACGCGCGGGCACGACCCGCGAGGAGGTCAGCGAGGCCGCCTTGCTGGCCGCCGCGCTCCGGGCTGGCGGCGCCGTCACCCACGGCGCGCTGGCGGTCAAGCTGTTCGACCAGGCGCCGGCCGCCAAGGGCTGATCCCCGCCGGGGAGGAGCACCGGGATTGAGCAGCCAAGTCCCGGCTACAGGTTCGCGAGGAATTGCTTCCAGGGGGTGGCCGCCAGGGTCTCGGTCGTGGAGTGTCCATAGGCGCGAATGATCATCGCCGCCTTTTCCACCTGCCGCGGATCGTCGGCCTCGACGATGTCCACCACGTCGAATCGCCCCAGGGTGGCAAAGCTCTGCTTCCAAACCACGCCTTTGCACTCCTTGGCGATCCGGGACGAGACCGCCTCCGCCAGCTTCTTGAAGTCCTTGGGATCGCGGAACGCGTCGGGCGAGATCCGGCTGAGGATGACGTAAGTGCTCATCGCACACCTCCATGTGATGCTACATGGTAAGCAGTTCTCCAGCCATCACTCGCCTGAACGTGGTCTTCACTCAGGAATCTGCCGCTGGCCGGGTCGTAGTATCTGGCGCGGTAGTACATCAGGCCGGTTTCCGAGTCGAGATCGCGAGCGGTGTAGCGGAAGGGGTTCCGAGTTGTACCGGTGGAGGCAGTGGTCTTGCCGAAGGTGTCGGTAGTGTAGGTGTCTGTGAGCGAGCTGCTGATGTCAGTCAAGGACGTGATTGAACCGAGGCCGTCCGCGTGGTAGTACTTCGTCGCGCCGCCGGTGAAGACGTCGAGCGGCTGGTCAATACCTGGGCCCTGGCTGTAGCGGGCCAGCACGGTTCCGGTAGCATCAACCTCCTCGATGACGTTCGCCCCCTAGAGGTTCATCGTCCTATGGCCGGCGCGCCACCTGCCCTGCCAGTCATTTCCCGTGGCCAACTGAAAGAATGCAGCCTGTACGCTTCGACAGTCGAACAGAAGCGACTCCTCCCACGATGAACTCACCCGGCTCCGCCTTCGGC
>DATKKJ010000008.1 GCA_035543055.1 Terriglobales bacterium
CCAGCGCTACTCCAAGTGGATGTACTCCTGGGAGACGCGGCTCACCATGCGCGACACCAACCGCGTGGTGCGTCCTTTCGAGTGGGGACTCGACTGGATGAAGGCCTGGCCGATGGTGAACGGCGGCTTCTCCCATCAGGGGGCGGACCCTGCGCGGTTCGTCCACGATCTGAACCGCGAGATCGTCCGCCGCAGCGAGACCTTCTTCGCCTACGAGACGCCCCGGGATTTCCGCATCGAGATGCATGTTCCGCCCCCCGCCCGAGACCGGGAAGGGAATCACGTCCAGCGCGAGACCCGGCCGGCGCCCTTCCTGCGCTTCACCTCGCCGGTGCAGACTCGGTATCCCGAGAACAACGTCGCCAACGCGCGCTGGTTCCCGGCCCGTGGCCGCCGCGCCATGCTCATCCTGCCGCAGTGGAACGCCGATGGCGACAGCCACAACGCCCTCGGCCGCCTGTTCAACTGGATGGGCGTGGCCGCCCTCCGCCTGAGCATGCCTTACCACGACGTGCGCAAGCCCGCCGAGATCGAGCGCGCAGACTACGCCGTCTCCGCCAACATCGGGCGCACCATCGACGCCGCCCGCCAGGGCATCCTCGAAGTCCGCGCCTGCCTCGACTGGCTTCAGCAGCAGGGATACACCCAGCTCGGCATCCTCGGCACCAGTCTCGGTTCCTGCTATGCCTTCATCGCCAGCGCCCACGACGAGCGCCTCAAGGTGAACTGCTTCAACCACGCCTCCACGTACTTCGGCGACGTGGTGTGGACCGGCCAGTCCACCCGCCACATCCGCGCCGGCATCGAGAAGGAGGTCGACCTCGACCGGCTGCGCGACGCCTGGCGCGCCATCAGCCCCATGTCATATTTCGACAAGTTCGCCGCCCGGCCCGAGAAGAAGTCCCTGGTGGTCTGGGCGACCCACGACCTGACCTTCCTGCCGGAATTCTCCCGCCAGATCATCGCCGAGTTCCAGCGCCGCCACCTCGATTTCCGCCAGGCCGTGCTCCCCTGCGGCCACTACGTCACCGGCGAGACCCCATTCAAGTACATGGACGCTTTCCACATCTGCCGGTTCGTCGGCAGCGCCTTTTAGGTGGAAGCCCCGGCCTTCAGGCCGGGGGTTACAAGGCTAAGGAGACGGATAGCGGCTTTAGCCGCGGTGCGAATCGAGGGATCCTTCGCTTCGCTCAGGATGACGGCGGCGGGCTCCTGCTTCGCCTCGCATGCGTTCGGCTCCGCTCACGCCCGCCAGGCGCCGTCACTTATTCTTCCAGACCGGTTTCCGCTTCTCCACCACCGCCCGCAGCCCTTCCTGCACGTCGTCGAGCTCCATGAGCTCGTTGAGGTAGATGTCGTGCGACTTGCGCATGGCATCCTGCAGGGGCACGCCGATCGAGCTGCCGATCACCTTCTTGGTCATCTCCAGCACCGGCGCCGAGAACTCCCCGATGCGGGCGATGACCTCCTTCACCGCCTTGTCCAGCTCCGCCTCCGGCACCAGCTTGTTGACGAAGCCCAGTTGCTGGGCCTCCTCCGCGCTCATGGCCTCGCCCGTCAGGATGAGTTCGTAGGTCTTCTTGGGTCCGATGAGCTGGGGCAGCATGACCGCGGCGAACGGCGGGAAGATCCCCAGTTTCACCTCCGGCTGCGCGAACTTCGCCTTGGGAGTCGCGATCACCAGGTCGCCGAAGGCCACCAGTTCCGAGCCCGCCCCGATCGCCGGCCCGTTCACCACCACCAGCACCGGCTTGGAGATGTCGCGCATGGCGGTGAAGATGCGGTTGAACGCCTCCAGCGTCTGGAACACCCGGTCGGCCTTCGAGTCCTCCAGCCCGATGCCCGCCGAGAACGTCTTCTGGTTGGAGTCGATCATGATGGCCTTGATGTCGCCGCGGCCATTCAGGCTCTCGATCGCTTCCGCCATCTCCACCATCAGCGGCACCGTCAGCACGTTGTAGGGCGGATGGTTCAGGGTGATCCGCGCCACGAACGTGGAGGTATCGAACAGGATGAACTTGAAGCCTTCCTTGACCTCGGGAGTCGGAGTAGGGGTCGCCATGGTCGCACCTCGGCAGAGATTGGGGGAGGCGTGATTATGTGACGAAACGGGCGATTCGACAAGGGCGCAGTCTTGCCCGAGAATGGGCCGTCGTACCGCTTCTCGGGATGCTCGGGCCCATTCTGGGCTGGGTTGCCTAAGAAAGGTCGCAAGACGATATTGACTTGCGCCGTCCCGCGCCGTATTCTGCCGCTCCGCATTTCCCGCGAGGAGGGGAGAGGATGAAACGACTACTCGTATTGGTGATTGCCGTTGCGTTGGTGGCGTTCTATGCCGGAACACTCAGCGTGAGTGCCGAAGGCCAGCCTCACATGCGGGCCGCCCTGAGGCACCTTGAGGCCGCCAAGGCCGAACTGGAAAAAGCCGAGGCCGACAAAGGTGGACACCGCGAGGCCGCCCTCAAGGCCACCAACGATGCCATCGGCCACGTGAAGGAAGGGATGGAATACGCCGAGAAGCACCACCACTAGAGATAATCTGCCGTCAAGGTCAGCCGCCCCGCCGGGCGGCTTCTTCTTTTCCTGATGGCTGATGGCTGACGGCTGACGGCTTTGGGTACAATTGTTCCGCCATGAGGATCGCCATCGGCGCCGACCATGCCGGGTTCGAGCTGAAGGAGAAGATCAAGCAGCGGCTCGCTCAGCAGGGAATCGAGGTCCGCGACCAAGGTACCGTCTCCATCGAGTCGGTGGATTACCCCGATTTTGCCCGTAAGGTTGGCGAAGAGGTGGCGGCCAAGCAGGTGGACTTCGGCGTCCTGGTCTGCGGCAGCGGCATCGGCATGGCCATCGCCGCCAACAAGGTTCCCGGGGTGCGCGCCGCCAATGTCACTACCGAGTACGAGGCCCAGGTGAGCCGCGAGCACAACGACGCCAACGTGCTCGCCGTCGGCGCCCGTATCCTCAAGGACGACGAGGCCTTCGCCATCGTGGACAAGTGGCTGCACACGCCCTTCGCCGGCGGGCGCCACCAGCGCCGCGTGGACAAGATCATGGAGATCGAACGCCAGGAGACCCAGGCCCATACCAAGTAGAGACGCCCGTCAGGGCGTCTCGGATTTTTGATACAGAAGGGACTTATTCCATGAATAACAAGCGCATGTCCCGCTCCATCTGGGAAGTCGATCCGGAAGTCGCCCAGGCGATCGCCAACGAGGAGCGCCGCCAGCACGAGGGCCTGGAACTGATCGCCTCGGAGAATTTTGTCAGCGAAGCCGTGCTCGAAGCTGCCGGCTCCGTCTTCACCAACAAGTACGCCGAGGGTTATCCGGGAAAACGCTACTACGGCGGCTGCGAGTTCACCGACGTGGTCGAGACCCTGGCCCGCGAGCGCGCCAAGAAGCTCTTCGGCGCCGACCACGCCACCGTCCAGCCGCATTCCGGCTCCTCCGCCAACCAGTCCGCCTATGCCGCGGTGGTGCAGCCGGGCGATCCCGTGCTCGGCCTGAATCTGGCGCACGGCGGCCATCTCACCCACGGTCACCCGCTGAATTTCTCCGGCAAGACCTACAGGATCATCCCCTATGGCGTGACCAAGGAGACCGAGACCATCGACTACGACGAACTGGAGAAGCTGGCGGAAAAGGAGCGCCCCAAGCTGATCATCGGTGGTGGCAGCGCCTATCCCCGCATCATCGACTTTGTCCGCATGCGCCAGATCGCCGACAAGGTGGGCGCCATCCTGCTGGTGGACATGGCGCACTTCGCCGGCCTGGTCGCGGGCGGCGTGCATCCCTCGCCCGTCCCCCATTGCCAGATCGTCACCACCACCACCCACAAGACCCTGCGCGGCCCCCGTTCCGGCATGATCCTGTGCAAGCAGGACTACGCCGCCGCCGTGGACAAAACCTCGTTCCCCGGCTTCCAGGGCGGCCCGTTGGTGCACATCATGGCCGCCAAGGCGGTGTGCTTCCAGGAGGCCATGCAGCCGGAGTTCAAGGATTACGCCCGCCAGATCGTCGCCAACGCCAAGGTCCTGGCCGAGACCATCGCCGCCGACGGATACCGCATCATCTCCGGCGGGACTGACACTCACCTGATGCTGGTGGACGTCTTCTCCAAGGGTATGCTGGGCAGCGAGGCCGAGAAGGCGCTGGGCGAGGCCGGCATCACCGTCAACAAGAACGCCATCCCCTTCGACACCAACCCGCCCATGAAGCCCAGCGGCATCCGCATCGGCTCCCCGGCGGTCACTACCCGCGGCATGAAGGAAGGCGAGATGCGGCAGATCGGCCACTGGATCAGCCAGGCGCTCAACAACCGCCAGGACGCTGCCGTTCTCAAACGGATTCGCAAGGAAGTGCTGGAGCTGTGCGAAGCCTTTCCTCTGTACGCCGAGCGCCGCTCCCGCGCCACCGCCGAGATGAAGGCTTGATTGTGTGGGACAGCCGCCCTCGGCCGTCCCGCGAGACCCCAGGCACAGCCCCGGCGTTGTGCCTTGTTTATTCGCCAGCGACTAGCGACCAGCGGCCAGCGACCTTAAACTAGGCCCGTGCGCATCGCCCTCGACATCCGGCGGGTCACTCAGTTCGGCGTCGCCACCTACGTGCGCAACGTCGTCCGCGCCCTGGCCCATCTCGACGGCAGCAACCAGTACCGCCTGATCGGTCCGCCCGCCCGCCTGCGCGAGTTCGGGGACCTGCCGCCCAACTTCGTTCTTGTCCCTTACGCCCTGAGCGAGACCACGCTCCGCGACTACTTCCACTTCCAGCACATCATCCGCCGCCACGCCTGCGACGTCGTCCACGTCCCGCACCTCTTCTGGGTGCCGCAATACATGCCCTGTCCCTACGTGGTGACGGTGCACGACCTGTTGGAGTACCTCTATCCGGAGAATGGCGGCGCCGGGTGGAAGCGTTCGCTGCAGGATTACCTCACCCACCGCACCCTCACCCGCGCCGCCCGCATCTTCGCCGTCTCCAACTCTACCCGCACCGACCTGATGCGCCTCTTCCACATCCCGGCAAGCAAGATCGAAGTGGTGTACAACGCCATCGACGAGCGCTTCCGCCAGGGTCACGCCTCGCCCGACGACAAGCGAATCATCGCCGAGCGCTACCAGGTCAACTACCCGTTCCTGCTCTACGCCGGGAACATCAAGCCGCACAAGAACATCGGCCGCATCATCGAGGCCTTCGCCGCCCTCAAAGCCGAGCTGGAGAAAGACCAGCGCTTCACCGATCTCAAGCTCATCATCATCGGCGACGAGCTTTCCCAGCATCCCGATCTGCGCCGCACCGTCATCAAGGCCGGCGTGCAGAACGATGTCCGCTTCCTCGGCTTCGTCCCTATCGACGTCCTGCGCATCTTCTACGACGCCGCCAAGATCTTCGTCTTCCCCTCCCTCTACGAGGGCTTCGGCCTGCCGCCGCTGGAGGCCATGGCCCTGGGCACTCCGGTCGTGACCTCCAACGCCTCGTCACTTCCCGAGGTGGTGGGCGACGCTGCTGTGCTGGTCAACCCGGAGAACGTCTTCGAGATCATGCGCGCTCTGCATCGGGTGCTGCTCGACCAGCCCTTGCGCGAGCGCCTGAAGGAGCGCGGCTACCAGCAGACGCAGCGTTTTTCCTGGGAGGTCTCTGGCCAGCGCATCCTGCAGGTGTATCAGGAGGTCGCCGGCGCCGGCCGCAAGCTGGTTTCCGCCGCCGATTAGGACGGCTTCACCGTTTCGTGGATCAGAGGTTTAGGATCATCGTCGTTGGACAGTGATCGCTTGCCTCCAGGTCATTGTTCTTCATGGACGACAGCCGAGGCCCCTTGTACTGCTTGCATTTCTTGCTCAATCCCTTTCGGAAGATATCCACGCTGTCGACCCGATTACTCAAGAAATCATCAACCAGGACGTAATCGAGCTTGCTCACCGTCTTATCGGACGAGTAGAAATGGGTCCATCGTTGCTGTTGATCCAGACCGGCGAAGGGATCGTGCAGGGTTGACAGGTCTAAGAGCGGGTCGAGTGACCCGTCATAGTCCGATTGCTTGGAGTCGATGTTGAGGTCGCCCATGACGATTGGGTGCCGGTCGTTATTCCGCACTGCCTGAACCAGCTCCACGACCCGCGCTGCCTGTCTCTTTCGCCGGGCGCTGGTCGTCGGCTTGTTGTCCTGCGCCTTGAAGTGGTTCACCAGGAAGGTGAGCGCAACGCCACTGACCTGGACGTCTACTTCGAGGCAGTCCCGTGAAAAGATGGCTTGGGCCGTGACGGCGGTGTCCAGTCGGTTGCTTTTCGCGAGGAATCCCCCGCCGATCGCCTCATCCGCATGGGTGCGGACGTCGAGCACGGTCACATCGACCCCTTTTCTCACCAGGAAACCGACATCGATGCCGCGGGCATCGTTCCCGTCCACCAGGATGATGCGGTCGAATGCGCTCCCCATGTATTTCGCATTGAATAGGCGCAGGACGGTTAGATTTTCCACTTCCTCCACCGCCAGCACGTGGGGATCCGCCTCCAGGATCGCATTGGCGGTGTTCGTCCTTTGCTGCTTGTTGAGGATGGCGGGTTTGATCCGGCCGCTGCGGCCGGGCTCCAGGGTCGTGGTCTCGGTGATCTGCAGCGACTTTTCATAGTCCTTGATTTCGCCTTTTTGGGGCGTGTCGAGAAATCGATATCGGCCGAAGAGGTTTTCGCAATTGAACGTCGTGATGCGTAGCTTCATCGCACACCTCGTTGTGGGAGTTGTGGCCCGTTCCCTGCAGTGCCGCAAAGACCCTCATGGACTCCGCGGAAGGCGGTCCTTCGGAGCTGCTTCACTCGAAACTCTGCGCCCTGGAGCCGGACTCGCGGCAGCGTCGCCCGTTTTGTTCTAGATTCGGAACAAGGCTCCGCGGGCTGTCAGCGCCACAAAACTTGATGCCCTCCCACTCCTTTCGGAGTGAGAGGGCATAGTGACAAGCGGACCTGTAAGCCGAATTCTGTCTGCCGCTCTTGCGAACGGCAGGATGGTCATTCCTCTGGGCGGCGCATTACTGCCCCGCTCTAGCGACCTACCCGGGACTTCCACCCATTGCTGGGGCCCCGAAGGGTTGGCGGGCCGAGCCGACCCGCGCCGGGATCGCTCCCGGACTCGTCCCCTATTTGGTCTTGCTCCGTGTGGGGTTTGCCCTGCCCCGGCGATTACTCGCCGGGCGGTGCGCTCTTACCGCACCTTTTCACCCTTACCCCGGCCTTGCGGCCCGGGCGGTATGTTTTCTGTGGCACTTTCCGTCCAGCGGGCTTGAACCCGCCGTCCCGGACGTTATCCGGCACACTGCTCTGCGGAGTTCGGACTTTCCTCCCCGCCACCGCGCGGCCTGGCCGAAACCAGCGTTCACGGCCCGGGGCGGCCATCCGGTCCGCCCGTCAACTCTCTTATTATATTCGATGATTTGGGCCGGTAGGTGGTAGTAAGTAAGAGGTGGCAACCTGCCCGGCTCCTGCCGCCGACTCGCTACCGCCTACCACCTGCTTCACCGAACGCTCGTTCGGCTCCAGCGCACTGCCCTTGGTAACGCAGGTCACAGAATTATGCACGCGCGCGTTCTAGGCTGAGACATGGCAGAGGCGCACAAACTATGGCTACTCCATGGCTGCATCGTTTTGCCCAGCGCACCCAGCGCGTAAAAAGCTCCGCCATCCGCGAACTCCTCAAACTCACCCAGAAACCGGAGGTCATCTCCTTCGCCGGGGGCCTGCCCGCTCCCGAGGTTTTTCCCACGCAGCAGTTCAAGGAAGCCTGCCAGAAGGTGCTGACCGACCACGGCCCCCAGGCCCTGCAGTATGGCCCCACCGAGGGCTACGGGCCCTTGCGGGAGATGATCGCGGCCAACACCGCCCGCTACGGCGTCCTGGCCACGGCGGAGAACGTGCTCATCACCTCCGGCTCGCAGCAGGCCCTGGACCTGATCGGCAAGCTGCTCATCAATCGTGGAGACCGCATCCTGGTGGAGGCGCCGACCTACCTGGGAGCGCTTCAGGCCTTCGCGGTTTACGGTGCTGAGTACGTCAGCGTCCCCATCGATCAGGACGGGCTGCGCACCGATCTGCTGGAAGATGCTTTGCGCTCCGGCCCCAAGTTCATGTATGTGCTGCCCAACTTCCAGAATCCGGGCGGCGTAACCCTCTCCGAAGGGCGCCGTCACGAACTCCTGTTGCTGGCCGACAAGTACGGCATCCCCATCATCGAGGACGACCCCTACGGCCAGCTTCGCTACGAGGGCGAGCACCTGCCTCCCCTGGTCGAAGTGGACCGCGAAAACCTGCGCCACGACAACGGCTACACCCTGGGCAACGTCATCTATCTGAGCACCTTCTCCAAGACGCTCGCCCCCGGCCTGCGTCTGGCCTGGATCGTCGCCCCGGCCGAGGTCATCAGCAAGCTGGTGCAGCTTAAGCAGGGCAGTGACCTCCAGACTGCCACCTTCAACCAGATGGTGGCCTACGAGGTCGCAAAGGACGGCTTCCTCGACCAGCACGTCAAGCTCATCCGCCAGGTCTATCGCGAGCGCCGCGATGCCATGCTTGCCGCTCTCGACCAGTATTTTCCCCGCGAAGTCTCCTGGACGCGCCCCCATGGCGGCCTCTTCCTCTGGGTCACGCTGCCCGAGGGGATGGACTGCCACGAGCTCTTCGAGGCAGCGATCGCGGAGAACGTCGCCTTCGTCCCCGGCGACAGCTTCTACGTCGCTGACGATGCCGAAGCGCGCCGCCACTTCCGGCTGAACTTCTCGTATTCGCGTCCCGAGGTCATCCGCGAAGGCATCCGCCGGCTTTCCATCGCGGTGCGCAGCAAGATGCAACGGCTGCAACTTGCCGCGGTAGCGGATTGATCTTTCCCTCGGCCGGCCCACCCAAGCCTGACCTTGGCTTGGGTGGGCCATTCTCTGCTAATCTCGACCCCTTCAGCCCCGCGCTACGAATGGATTTCGTAGGGACGGGCGTCTCGCCCGTCCATTGATGATTTGGGAAGGGGCACGGCTTTAGCCGTGCCGTTTGGCATTCTTTAGTTGTTGTCATCCTGAGGGAGTGCCGGAGGCACGACCGAAGGATTTCGGCGATGTCGGCGGCAGCCGACGGAGCCCCCGGGAGGACTGGATCCGCCTCGCCCTGGAAATCCTGTTCGCGCTGCTGACCGTTTGCGCCATCGCCTACTACCTGCTGGTGCTCTGGGCCGCTCGCTCTTTCTTGCGCCGATCCCGGCCGCCGGAGAACTTCGCCCCACCGGTCACTTTGCTCAAGCCTGTCCGCGGCGACGACCCCGAGGCCTTTGCCGCCTTCGAAAGCCACTGCCTCCTCGACTACCCGGAATACGAGGTTATCTTCGGTGTGTGGGACCCCACCGACCCCGCCATCGCCGCCGTCGAGCGGCTGCAGCGGCAGTTTCCCGAGCGACCGATACGCCTCGTCATGTGCCCCCAGCCGCTCGGAGCCAACCGCAAAGTCAGCAATCTGGTCCAGATGTTGCCCCACGCCCGATTCCAATACCTGGTCGTGAACGACAGCGACATCCGCGTGGCCCCCGACTATCTGCGCAAGGTCATGGCTCCCTTTTGCGCTCCCGAGGTCGGCGTGGTCACGGCTCTCTATCGTGGCGCCCCCTCCTCGACCCTCGGTTCTTGGCTGGAGTCCCTCGGTATCAGCGCGGACTTCATCGGGGGCGTGCTCGCGGCCCGGCTGCTGGAAGGTGTTCACTTTGCTCTCGGCTCCACCATGGCCATCCGTGCCGACGTGCTCGCCCGCATCGGCGGCTTCGAGCCCCTGCTCGATTACCTGGCCGACGATTACGAACTGGGCAAACGCGCGGCCGATGCCGGCTTTCGCGTTGAGATCGCCGACACCGTCGTGGACACCCACTTGCCGGCCTACTCCTGGCACGGATTCCTGGAGCATCAGATGCGTTGGTGGCGCGGCATCCGCGATTCCCGCCCCGCCGGTTACCTCGGCCTTGCCCTGACCTTTGGTCTGCCCTGGGCGACGCTCGCGGTGCTGGCTGCGGGCGGAGCGGGGTGGGCATGGCTGCTGCTGCTGGCGGCATTGCTCGCCCGCTATGCCATGGCGCAAGGGGTGGCCGGCTCCGTCCTCAACGACCCTGAATACCGCCGCCTGAGCGCACTCGTTCCATTTCGCGACTTTGTGACGCTGGGTATTTGGCTCGCCGCCTTCGCTGGTCACACCGTCACCTGGCGCGGTGAACGCTTCCTGCTCAAGGACCGCAAGCTCTATCGCTGACCGTTCGCCGCCCGGCGCCGGCTCATGCCGATCGCCAACAACCCGCTCCCCAGCAGCAACAGCGTGCCGGGTTCTGGGACCTGCTGCAACCGCGGTCCAGTACTCGCGCCGTACACCGATCCGCCGATCGACCCCATCCTCGTGCCCGTCCCGGTCTGGGGATCGAGCACCAGCAAGTCCCCATCCGTCGTCAGTCCCAGCAGCTGTGACGAGGTCGCCGCCAGCCCATAGACCTGGCCAAAGCCGACATTACCCACCAGCGAACCTCGGCCCGTGAGGACATTCACCCGGATGAGCTGGTCCGATGGGATGGAGCCGGTCATGTACAGTGCTCCCTGGAACCATTGCAGATCGCCCGAGCTCATGTAATCGGTGTTACCCACCCACTGCGCCTGTCCGCTCGACAGGTTGATGGTGTACAGCTTGGTATCGCCGGAGCCGTACAGCGTGTCGCCCACGAACGTCATTCCGTTAATGAATCTCCCGAATGCGCCGACCAGCGTCGCATGGCCGCTGGCGGGATCGATGCGGTACAGGTTGTAGGCATCGCTGCCGTACAGCCTGCCATCCGGCGCGAAGGCGATGTCGTACCAGCACAGACCCGTGTGCGTCAGCACCCCCGCGGTCAAACGGACTGTGTCCACCGCCACGATATCGCCGTTGGTCAGGGCAGCGTAGATAGTGTCCGCGCGGGCCGGCAGCGGCAAGCAGGCCAGCGCCATCAGTAATGCGCACAGGCGCATGCGGCACCTCCGGAGCCATGGCTCCGCTGTCCACTCTGCAATCGCAGGCCCGCCGCACCAAGCCCTCGAATCAATGGCTTAGCGCAGATCTCGGATTTTCGGGCGTCCCAGCTTGGGCTGGCATGTGGAATCGGGAATCACGTCGCCTCGTTGTGGCGCTGCCTTTCGCCCGGCCTTGGTCGAGGTTGTTCCGGGCCCAGGACGGACCAAATGGAGGGTTGAAGCCGGGGGAAACACCCAGGGTGGGGGTGGGCTGAGCCTTGGTTACGCGGCGCTTACCGTCTTGCCGCGCTCGGCCTTGCGCACCGGGCACTTCAGTTGCCCGTTACGCGCCGCGGTGATCAAGTCGCGGATCTGGATCATGCCGAAGTAACATGGAATCAGGAGCACAGTCACAGCCAAGATCCAGTTCGTCATATTCCCAGATTACGCATCCTGTCCCAGACCTGTTTGTGCACTACATCACACTTGCTTGTGACGCCGCTCTGGAAAGCGGGAATTCACCCCACGTCGGCGGCAAATGTCGCTAGAGTTCCTTCGGCGAGCACCACACTGGCTGCCCTGGTTCAATCTACGATATTGATTCAAAAGGACATATTGGCAGCAATCTTCGCTCGAAGGTTGGAATCTGGAGTGCCTCCACATTTGTCGAGGGTTTCCGATTGCGGTTTCTGGTCCGCACGTTCCTAAGGAGATTTTCAACATGAGTACCGACCAAACCTCTAGGCCAGCCTCCTCCTGGTCCTCGGCCCAAGTTTACGGGTTAGCGTTCGTCTGCCTCCTGATCGGCTTGGCAGGAGGGTACTTTTTCGCCGGCTCGTCAGGCAGCCACCCCGTTCAGGCACAAGCCCAGCCACAGCAGACCATGCCAAGCGCCCCGGTGGGAATGGGTCAGGACGTCACCCCCGAGCAGTTGAAGCACATGGCCGAGAAGCAGGCCGAGCCTCTGATCGCTTCGCTGAAAGCCTCCCCCAAAGATCCGCAATTGCTCGCCCGCATTGGCAACATCTACTACGACACGCAGCAGTACAAGACCGCGATCGACTACTACAGCAAGGCGCTCCAAGTCCGTCCCGACGACCCCAATATCCGCACCGACATGGCGACCGCCTATTGGTACCTGCGCGACGTGGACCGGGCCCTGGCCGAGTTCGACAAGTCCCTCACCTACAGCCCCACCCATCCTGGTACCTTGCTCAATAAGGGCGTCGTCTTGTGGCAGGGCCGGAACGATACCAAGGGCGCGGTGGCCTCCTGGCAGAAGCTCTTGGACACCAATCCCGGTTTCCCCGACAGGCAGAAGATCGTAGAACTGATCGCCCGCGCCAAGGAGCACACGGGGCGCGGCGGAGCACCCCGGAGCTAGTCCGGCATGACACGGCATCTCCCGATCGCGCTTTTCCTGTTGACGGCTGCGGCTGCCATCGGCAGCCAGGCGGGCGACAAAGTATCCTCCACCGAAGCCTCGGCGGTTCGCCAGGGCGAGTATGCCTGTGTGTTCCGATTCGGAGGTACCTTTTTCGACAGCAACCCGCTGTTCATCTTGCCCGGCAATCGCTATCGTGCCAAGGGCGGCGAAGGCAGCTGGTCCTATTCAGCCGGTACGCGCCGAATCGCCTTTAGCAGCGGTGTGCTGGCTCGCGACTTTACCACCGCGACGTATGTCCCATCCGGCCCGGTGAAAGGCGGCCTCAAGAACAAGAAAGGACCAGCCATCATTCTCGCCCCCTCGGCCGCTTACAAGAAGATCCACGGCCCGGAGGCGGTTCCTCTCCACTGCTACCTGAAGCCCCAGGAGTGATTTCGGACAAAGGACTCATTCAGCGGGGGCCGGGCGCCTGCGGGATTGCTTTGTGCAGGAGACTGGTGACCCACTCCGCCGGCGCTGCCAGGGCCAGCCCGGCGTTCTGGTCCTCGGCGCCGTGCCCGGCGCCCGCATAAGTCGAGGCGATGCGCACCGAGGAAACCATCCCGATGACTTTGCCATCGTCAAGGCGCATCACTGGCGCGCCGCTTTCACCCTCGTTCACCATCACCGCGATCTCGACGTACTGGTCGCCGGCAGAATCGGTCGACACGATTCCTAGATGAGAACTCGGCCGCTCCGAGGCCAGGGGGAATCCGCTGCTCACCACCAGCGTGCCCGCCGCGGACCGGCTGCTGTCCGCCAGTGGGAGCGGGACCATGGGCGGCCGCATTCCGTGCTCCGCTACGATCCGGCAGATGGCGATGTCGCGTTCTGCATCGTCGCCTAACTTCTCGAACTCTGCCGCTTTCTGCCCAGCCGCGCCGAGCCGGATGAGCGCCCGGATCTGCAGCCCGGGTGGCTGCCGCAGCACGTGCGCCGCCGTTACGAACGTTCCGTCGTCGGCAATGATGAACCCGGTGCCCACAATCATGGGACCACCGCTGCCGATGGCCACAATCCCGACCAGCGATCGATTCAGTCTGGAGATGGAATCCTGCAGCGAGACCTGCAGGCCGATCACGCTTTTGTTGTCGCTGCTCTGTCCCCACGCCGGAGCAAGCAAGCCCAGCAACATCAAGATGCAGGCGCCAAGACGCCACCGGTTCTGGGGACATCCCGCCACTTAGAGACCTTTCCCGTGGCTGGGCGCCGCGGCCGGAGCCGCCTCCCCAGGCTCCTCCGGATACGGGAGCGCGTTCGCGGGCGCCTCAATGCTGACTGGCTTGTCCCAATCGGAGTACTCGGTCAGGCTCGATTGGCCCAGCGCAACCACCGCCGGCCGGTGCTGCTCGTCCACCAGCACGGTGTATTTGAATCCCTCAACGCCTTGGTGATTCATCGTTACCGCATACGCCTGATACTTCTTGCCCTTGTATTCCGCCTCCTCGATCGGCTGGACCTTGAACTTGTCTTGGGCGCTGGCGAAGACGGTCACCAGGTCGCGGCCCTCGGTCAGCATCGCCCACGGGGAGGGAAGTCCGGGGTTCTTCCCGCAGGGTGACCAGTCTTTCACCTCGACGTCTTTGTAATGCCACTGGCCCGTGCCCTCGTTCAGGTAGAAACGCTGCCCGATGCGGATCATCTCCCGGTTCAGCGACGCCACCTTCAGCGTGATTCGCTCCCGGTCCGGGCAAGAGACGTAGAAGTGCGTCTCCATGACGTTGTCGTCGTGCGCTGCGATCTTGGTGGTCATCGTGAAGCTCTTGGCCGCCGCCTTGGCCGCGAACGCTTGTTGGATTTCCTGGTCTCCATTGGCGAAGTATGCCTTCACTTTCGAGCATCCGCTCAGTCCGGTTACTGCCATCAAACTGATAAGCGCGATCCAACCGATACTTGTCTTCATTACAGCTCCTCGCTAATAACTCAGTGTCTGGTGGTCCTTGCCGTGACACGTCAACGTGCACGACCCATGCCCCGGACCGGTCCGGATGTAGCTCACCGGCCCGCTGCTGCTTGGCGCCACGATGCTCAGGTCGAAGTTCACCAGGGCCTGATTCTGCGATGCGTGCGGATCGTGGCATGTCGAACATGCCGCGCCATCATTCACCACATGCGTCGAGTGCCTGGTGAAGCTGTAGTTCTGCAGGACTTTGTTCTGTACGTCGTGGCATTTGTCGCAGAGGGCGAAGTCGGCCACTGTGTATCCCGGCTGACCGGTGCCCGTGCCCGGTGTCGCCGGGGGCGGCTCCAGCGCGGACTGCCGTTCCAGCAGGTGCTGGAAGTTCGATCCATGCGGCCCCGCAGCTCCGGTGTTGCCGGCGCCCAGGGTGCGATTCGTGTCGCTGGCGTGGCAGTCCGAGCAGAAGATCATGGTGGTGGCATTCAGCGGCCGCGTGCTCATCGTCGTCCCGTCGGCCGCGATCATAAACGGTCGCAGGCTGTTCGCGGGCGCCATCGGGTTCGTACGCGTCACCGGGTGGAACGAGGTCCCCTGGGTGAACTCGACGCGCGTGTTGAACGCGTCCGGATTGCCCGCGTCATACTGCCGCTTTGGATTGCGCCCATAGCCGATGCCCGCGTTGCTGCTGTCGATGAGCTGCGGCCGGTTCACGCTGTCGGCGTGGCACTTGAAACAGAGCTCGTACTCGTTCGTCGCCTGCTTCAGGAATACGCGCGTGATCGACTCGCCCGACGCCCCCGCCAGCGGCGCTGTCGCCGTCGGGGGGAACGGCTGGAAGCCCACCGGGTTCGCCCGCGCCACGTGCGAGTTGTGGCAGTCGGCGCACTCGGCGTGACGCGGCTGCGTCGCCGACGTCTCCGGCATCGGCAGCCCCGAACTGACCGGCCCCTCCGACTCGTCGTGTACCGACGGAGTGATGTCCACTGGGTGGCGGTACGTCTTGGTGGCCAGATCCTGCTGCACGTTGATCGTCGTCACCGATCCGTCGTGGCATTTGTAGCAGGTGCTCTCTTCGACGAACTTCAGCAGCCGCGGCCCGGTTCCAGCGGTGTGCGGCTTGTGGCAGCTCTCGCACGCGTTGTTCGCTACCCCCACGTACCCGGTGTGTGCGTTCTGCGCCATGGTGTACTTTTGGTCTTGGAGCAGGTCGGGAGGCGCCTGGTGCGCCGACCCGGTCCAGCCGGCCTTGGCATGGCACGTCGTGCACAGCGCCGACCCCTGGTTCGCCTTCACCAGGAACTTGCCCTGCACTGCGTCGATGTTTTCCTTGTGCGGGTCATGGCAGCTCGAGCACTGGATCTTTCCGACCTCGAGCTTCACCGCATCGCCGTCCGGCGGCAGCACCAGTTCGGGATTCTGCGTCGTCGGCTGGAAGGCAAACGGATGGTCGTCGGTGAAGCCCTGTCCTGCCGCCCCCGCCAGGTTGCTGGCCGACGTGGTCGGCAGCATGTAATTCGGCCCCTGCGCGAATTCGATGTCCCCGTTGTTCACCGTGCTGGCCAGCGCGATCGTCCCATCATGGCAGCTCAGGCAAAGCTTCGAACTGTCCTGGTCCGTGATGCTCCCGATGCTCGACTGCATGGTCGAGCTGCCGTACGTCTGCCATGCGGTCGTACTCATGGTGTGGTTCCACAGCTGCGGTCCCGGCGTCGCGTTGTGCGGCGTGTGACAGAAGATGCATGGATCGTCCCCCGACACCGATTTGATCGTCGCCGTGGACGTCGCTCGGAAATCGTGCTTCGAATTCAGGATCGAACTGACCGGGTTGAACACCATCTGTGCCCGGATCGCGACGCACCCGAACAGTATCGCGAAGGCCGCGAGCATTCCCCAGAGGCGTTTCACTTCTTCACCTCCGGCGATTGCCCTGCGGCGGGCTGTGTCGCTCCGTCGGGCTTTACGTGGAAGATCTCCACCCGCCCGTTGTAGCTGTCGGCGACGTACACGTTGTCGTTCTTGTCCACTGCGATGCCAGTGGGCAGGAAGAACTGTCCCTCGCCGCGCCCGGTCTGGCCCCAGTAAAACTGCATCCGGCCCTGCGGCGAATACACCTGCACGCGGTCGTAGCGCCCCTCGACGATCAGCAGGTCGCCTTTCGAATCCAGCGCCACGCCCTTGGGCTTGTCGAACTCGGTGACATCGTCCCCCAGGCGCCCGAACGCCTCCAGCACCTCGCCCTCAGGGCTGAAGTGCTGCACTCGGAAGTTCAGCGAGTCCGTCACCCAGAAGCTCCCGTCCTTGGACACTACGATCTGGGTCGGATAGTTGAACTGCCCGGGATCGGCGCCGCGATGCCCCACCCGCTTGATCACCTTTCCGTCCAGCCCCAGGATCACGACCTGCATCGCGACCGTGTCCACCACGTACAGCCGCTCCCGTTCCTGGTCGATGGCGAGCCCCGTCGCCCGCTTGAAGATGCTCTCGTTCCTCGATAGGGCCCCGATCTCCCGCAGGTACTTGCCGTCCGGCCGGAAGACGAACACACGCGAGCGCTGCGAGTCCGAGACGTAGATGTTGTTTTCCTTGTCCAGCGCGACCGCGATCGGAGACTCGAACGGGTTCTTGTCGGGCGCGTGGAAGCTGCGGTACTTCTTGCCCACCGCGTCGAAGATGTGCACCACCTGGCCGCGTGTGTCGGCCACGATCACCCGCCCCTTCGTGTCGATGGCAATGCCGTACGGGCTGGCCATGCGCTTGTCAGCGTCGTTCAGTCCCACCACTTTTTGCAGGAACCACTTCAGCCGCGAGGGCTTGCCGGTGACGTCGGCCGCGTTGCGCAGTTGCCCCACCCACTCGATCTGCGGCGGGAGCGTGATCTTCGGAGCTTCGTTCTTGGCTTCGGTGACCGGCCACATGCCCAACAGCGTCAAAAAAATCAACACCGCTGCGCAGGCGGCAATCGCCCTTGGCCTTACTGACCGCATTGAAGACCCCACAGCCATTTCAGAAAAGGTTGAACGTCCTCACGATCCGAACACGGAAGCGGTTCGTGCCCGAGCTGTTGAACGAGCTCGGCGACTCCGACAAACTCAAATAATGTCCGTACGACGCCTGCATGACGATCTTGCCGATTCGGTAATCGGCCGTGATCTCGTACAGAGAGTAATGGGTTGTGCCGTTCGACAGGAGTATATCGTTGGTCGTCTTCCGGTATGTGCCGCTGAGGTGCAGGTTGCGCCTTACCTGGCCGGACACGGTCAGGAACCAGTTGCTAAACGTGTCATTGAGCAGCGGTACCCCAACCAGCGGCGGTACCGGCTCGAAGGGGAGGGTCGGCAGCTGGTACGCCTGGTGCGCACCCGAGGACCCGGTCTGGCCGAAGTCCACCTGCCACCTGCGCCTCATCAGCGTGATCGCCCACTGGTTCGTGTGGCTTTGCACCCATCCTGGTCCGCCCAGGATTTCCTGGTCGTTCACCAGCCAGCGGAAACGCAGCTGCCCGATCCGTCGGAACTTGTTCGTGTCCGCCGTGATCCCGTAGTTCCTATTGTTCGTGTACGCCCCCGGCATCACCGCAATCCCATTGTTCCCCATACCGAAGTTGCCGGTGAGCGTCAGCCAGGGACGGCTCCACGATCCCGTGACACTGGCATTCTGGCTCAGGGAGGAGAACGAGCGCCCAAGCGTCGTGATCGTCTGCATGTACCCGACGCCATAGGAGGTGTTGACCCGGATCCGCTTGACGACGAAATTCGCACTTACCGACGGATACGTGGTGAAGAAGGTCTGCGCCTGTTCAGTGGCCGGCGCCCCGTTGTTCGTGACCGTGTGCTCGTTGGTCGCAGTCGAGTACCCCGTCGTATCGCTGACGGCAATGTGTTTCGTCAGCTGGTAGATTGCCAGGCCGCTCGCGGAGTACCCACTGGAAGGAAAATCCACGATCGTGACCGTCTGGTTCGGCGAGCTGGTGTCCACCGACCGCCCGTAGTTGTCGAACGAGTAGTAGCTGAAGAAGCCGGAGGTCACCAGCTTCGGGGTCCAGCGGATCGTGGTCGAAGCGTTGTGCACGCTGAGCACGCCATCGATGGAGGAGATCGTGCCCAGGTCGCTCGAGGTCACATTCCGGCTGAAGTTGTAATTGAACGTCCCCCTGTTGCCCAGGTAACTCTTCCTGACGTTCCCCCAGAGGAGCGAATAGTTCTGGTCCAGCGGCAGCACGTCTTGCAGCAAGACCTCCTCGCTCGACGTATGGCTGTGTTGCCAGCCTGCGCTCCAGTCGAAGCCTTTGTAGCTGTCCGTCGCGGAAATACTGAACCCGGAGCCTTTCGATTCCGCTTGCGAGAACGTCCCCACCGGCACGTCGCTGCTGGTCGAGTCCGTTTCGTACCGCACCGCGAACTTCGGCAGGTGCGACAGTTGCAGGCGCCAGTCGAACCCCAGCCGGTCCTGGTTGGTCGTCGTGTTCGCACCAATATACCCGAGTCCCACGCGCACCCGTTGCCACGTGATGGTGAGCGGATACGAACTGGCCGGCAGCACCAGCATTGTGGCTGAGCCGGCGATGGTGGTTCCACCTCCCAGCGAATCTGAGTTCAGGCTGTCGCTAAAGTGTCCGTAGGTGAAATTCGTCCCGAACGAAATGAAGTTCGGATTGATGAGGGCGCCAGTGGCGTCGAGCGAGAACTCCTGCCCGAACGAACTGCTGCTCATGAAGTCCGTCGAATTGCGGTCGTAGGTCATGCCCGCGCTGCCCCGCACGTGCACGTCCTCCAGGATGGGCCGGTTCTCCTGGGCCATGGCCGTCACCCCCAGAACCAGGATCAGCGCTCCGAGTCCCGCCCACTTCCCGCTTTGGAGAAATCCATCCATAACTCAGGTACTGCTTCCGAAAAACCGGGGAGGAAGTTCGTTCCTCCCCGGAGCACTACACGTGACCGATTACAGATGGCAGTACAGGCAGAAGCTGCCGGTGCCCGCGTCCTGCGTCGCGCCAGTGGGGAACTGACGGCGCATGATGCCGGTCTTGAGGTGCGGATCGTGGCAGGTCGCGCACTCCATCTGGTCGCCGCCCGCGCCGAACAGCGGCACGATGCCGTAGCCGTCAACCGAGTTGGCGCCGCCCGGCACGCGCAGCTGGTGCTTCGCGGCCAGCGTCGCGTTGTAGGTGAAGCCCACCGGGTGGGTGCGGTTCAGAGGAACCACCAACCCGCTCGACATGACCAGCTTGCCGCCGCTGGTGATCTGGGTGCTGCTGATCGTCAGCTCGTTGCCCGCCGCCGGATCCGGGGTGCCATAGGCGCCCGAAGTGACCGCGATGGTGCCGTCATGGCAGCCCATGCACTTCGCCGTCGCGCTGTTCGGGCTGAAGGTGATCACGCCCGCCTGCAGCGTCGGAGAAGAGTACACGCCGTAGGCCGAGGTCTGCGGGACGTCGTGCGCCCACAGCCAGGTCCGGTCGGCCGTGCCCTCGTTGTCGTGCGCGGTGTGGCAGAACGCGCAAATGCCGCTCTGCGCCACCGTCGCCACCACGCCCGAGTTCGACCACACCACCGTGTGGGCGGTGTTGCCGCTGGTCAGATCGTGGTTGCCGTTGACCATGTTCCACTTGGAGTTGAACTGCTGGCCGGCGTCGAGCGCGAAGCCGGCGCTGGTGCCCATGCCGACTGCGCCGCTCGGCAGCGTGCCGAACTTGTTGACGCCCTTGGTGTTTCCAGCGTCCGGATAAGTCGGCGTCTGCGAGCTGCCGTTGGCCGGCAGCTGGTTTTGAGCAAATGCGGCCGTGGCCACACAGAGCGCCAGGACCAGCATCACTTTCAGTGCGTTACTCATTAGGAAGACCTCCTGATATAAGCCTTTCTGTTTTGGTTAGACCTTAAGGTCCCTGCTTCTACTGCGTACTGCTTTGCTGCTTGGCCCTACTTCTGTTGCGTAGCTACGCCAACAACAGAACTCATCAATTGCTGCCCAGGAACTGGAACACCTGCACCCGGTTCCCGTAGAACTCCGACACGTAAACCTTGTTGTTTTTGTCGATGTAGATCGCGTTCGGCAGCCAAAAATTACCCGGCGCAACCCCGGGCGACCCGACGAACAGCCGCAAGTGTCCTTGCCCATCGAAAACCTGGAAGTTGTTGAACGCGTTGTCCACGACGTAGATGTTGCCCTCCTGATCGAAGGCCACGCCCTTGGGCCGGGTGAAGTTGCCGGGCGAGTTGCCGCACTCGCCCACCCGCTGCTTCCACTTGTATTCCGGGGTGAAGATCTCCACCGAGCAGGTCTGTGTGTTCGTCACCGCGATATCGCCGGTCTTCGGGCTGACCGCGACCCCGACGGGGAAGCCGAGTTCGCCTTTCTTGGTTCCGTGCTTGCCGAACTTCGTCTCCAGCTTCAGCGTGTCCACGTTGTAAACAAAGACCTGGTGATTGTGCGTGTCGGTCACGTACATCCGCCGCCGCCCCGCGTCGAACGCCATGTACGAGGGGTTCTCCAGGCCGTCCGCCTGCCCGAAGCTCGCGTTCGGTGTCCCGTCAGGAGCGAACCGCATCACCGATTTCAGCTTCGAGTCGGCGACATAAATGTTGTCCTTGTCGTCGGTCATGACGCCGATCGGGCTCTTGAACTCCATGCTCTGCGTGCCGCGGATCCGCAGCACCTGCTTGCGGTCCTTGTCGATCACGTAAACCGTGCGGTTGAGCTGTCCGGTGATGATGACCCGGCCCTTGGAGTCGGTGGCCACCCCGATCGGACGGAAGATGACGTCTTTGCCCGACTTGCTGTCGCCCGCCAGCCGGTCGATGAACGAGAACTTCCTGGACTCGAACTGTTTCGTGTCTTGAAGTATCTCTACCCAGCGGAAGCGTGGCTTGTCCGGAGGCAGCGGCCACACCAGTTGCGTCGGGTCGCTGACTTTCGCGTCCTTCTTGCTGCCGGCCAGCGCGCCCGGCATGGCGAACATCGCCGCCCATGCCATCAGTACGAAGGTCGTGCGCATCTTCTTTGAGCCCATCATTGCTTTGGTCCTTGCTGCGCTTGCGGTTGGTTCTGCGGCAGGTCCCGCGGATCGCCGGCGGTCTTCGGCAGCTTCTTCAGGTATTCCGCCCGCTTCTTGGCGGCTTCCGCGTTGCTCTGCTCGATCTGCTTCTCGACCTCCGGTACGCTCTGGATGCGCTGCTCGGCCGCCACTCGGTCATACGCGTTGTGGCAGACGTTGCAGGCGTCCATCTTCACTTCCTTGCCCGCGGCGTCTTTCGCGCTGATGATCCGCGCCAGCTTGTCTTCCGTGGAGGTGTGCGGCACGTGGCAGGTCAGACACCCCATTCGTTCGCCGCTACGCGTCGGGTCGGGGATCGCGCTCACCCAGTGGTTCCCGAGCGGGTGCCCGCGCTGCAGGTCCGCGCTCAGCCGCAGCCGCCGCAGCCCGGCGAGCTCATCTTTCTTGACCTCATGGTTGAACACCTTGACTGGATCGGGCAGCGGGCCTTTGTTCGCATCGTGGCATTCCAGGCAGAGCGCATTGCCCGCCGCCCGCAGCTGCTTGGGGTTTTCGCTGGTGTGGGGATCATGGCAAAGGACGCACTGGCCTTTTTCCCACGGGCCGTGCTTGCTGTCTTCCGGCTTTGACTCGTTGGCGTGGCAGGTGAAGCAGAGCTCCTCTTTCTTCGCCACCAACTCGACCGTCGTCTGCTCCTTATTGACCACCTTCACGTCGTGACAGCTGTTGCATCCCATCGCCATCGCCGAGTGCACCGCCTTGCCCTTGGTCTTGTCCTCGTGGCAGGAGGCGCATTGCGCCGCGTCGTTGTTCTCCAGGGGGACTGGATGATCGCCGGCCCGGGCCGCAATCCCGCCGGCCAGCAGCAGCAGGATCGGAAGCGTCTTCAAACTTGGGTTCTTCACATCTGGCTCCAGCTCTCTTGTTTGCACGGCAGTAGCCGCAAGTCGCCATCCCCTGAAGCCTCCTTAAACCATTTAAAAACAACCACTTCCCGACACAGAATCGGTGGAATCTCTGGAGTCGCTGGTCTAGAAATGGGCCTTCTCCCACAACCCCGAGGTGAAATCCCACAGCCGAATCGGACGCTCCGCGATTCGTCTTCTCGAAGCCCGTCGGGAATCCGGGTTGTGGCTTGCGATTCGCCGCCAGTCGGTTCGCTGATGACTGAAAACTAAGGAGAAACCGGAGGTGCAGAGAACCTCAACAGGGCGGAAGACGCAGTACTGCGTGATATCGCACAATCTGGAGCGACTCCGGAAATGTTCTGCATACCTAACTGATTGAATTAGAACAACTTATTCCATGGTGTCTTCTGGCACAGCACTTGCCTCCTTGCCCGTGGGGGAAGTGCTCATGGCCCTGACAATCCGCGACTGCAAACGCTCTTTCTGGCAGACGATGGGCTCTATCCGCACGGGCATTGTGCTGCTGATCCTGATCGGCATCGCCACCTTTGCCGGCACCATCATCATGCAGCGGCCGATCAACGACGCCAACAAGCTCCACCACGCCTATTCGCCCGCGACCCTGCGCTGGCTCGACGCCCTCGGCCTGACCGACGTCTTCCACAGCTGGTGGTTCGCCGTCCTGCTGGCCCTGCTGAGCGCCAACATCGTGGTCGCCTCGCTGGACCGCTGGCCAGTGGTGTGGCGCTATTTCTCGCGTCCCTACCGCCGCGCCGAGCCCCACTTCCTGGCCTCGCTCAGCATGCAGCACGAGTTCCGCATCCGCGACGAAGCCGCGGGCATCGAGGCCGCTGCAGCCGCCTTCCGCTCCGCCGGCCTCACGCCCCAGCACGTGGTCAAAGACACGGTCAGCCTTTACGCCGAGAAGTTCCGCTTCGCCCGCCTGGCCCCCTTCGTGGTCCACGCCAGCCTGCTGCTCATCTTTGCCGGCGTCATGATCGACGGCGTATTCGGCTATCGCGGATACATCTCGCTGGTGCCCGGCGAAGCCGGCGGCCAGATCGAGATGCGCGACGGCACCCGCAAGGTCTTGCCCTTTGCCCTGCGCTGCGACTCCACCGGCCAGGAGAACTATCCCGACGGCAGTCCCAAGCGCTGGTGGTCGAAGCTCGCGGTCGTCGAGAACAACCGCCAGGTCCGCGCCAAGGAGATCTCGGTCAACGACCCGCTCGACTACCGCGGCGTGCGCTTTTTCCAGGCAGGATACGGGCCCACGGGAGAGCTGCAGGCGGTGAAGCTCACCGCCACTCCCAAGGGCGGCGGGCCCGCGCAGGCCCTTGAGCTGGCGCCCGACAAGCTGGTACGCCTTGATGCCGCCACCACGGTGCGCCTGGCCCAGTTCATCCCCGACTTCGCCATCAACGGCAACCAGATCACGACACGCTCGCAGCAGCCCAACAACCCCGCCCTCCACCTGGTCGTCACCACCGCCAAGGGGGATGCCGACGCCTGGCTCTTCCCCAGGGTGCCCGACTTCAACCGCAACGGCTCGGAGTTCGACTTCGCCGTCACCGAACTGGTGCCGCAGTTCTACACCGGCCTCGAAGTCTCCTATGAGCCCGGACAATGGGGCGTCTGGGCCGGCGTTTTGCTGATGGGAGTGGCGCTTGCCCTGGTCTTCTACTTCGTCCACATCCGCTTCTGGGCAGTGCCGGTGGACGATGGACGCGGGCGTCTGGTGCTGTGGGTGGGCGCTTCCGCCAGCAAGAATCGCGACGAGGTGGAGGAGCGCTTCAACCGCCTGGTGGCGACCATCGAACAGAACCTGCAGGGGTCGGCGAACACCCCTGCCCGCGAAGGCGAAAGCCGCGCCCCGGTCGCCATGTCGCGTTAAGGATTTCGGAGGCTCGTCGAATGACTACTCGTGCTCAAGCCGATCACAGCCCGGTGGGCGGCAGCAATGTGCTGCTCTTCCTGGTCTCGCTCGGCACCGCTTTCATGCTCCTGATGTCTTTCCTGGGCACCATCAAGACCCGCACCTTCTTCACCGAGGACAACCTGCTGTTCGTGGCGCTCACCTTCTACGCGGCCGCCACCGTGCTCTACGTCGGCTTCGCGGTCACCGGCACCGAGCGCTTCGTCAAGGTCGCATGGCTGGCCACCTGGCTGGGCTTCCTGGCCAACACCGGCGCCGGCCTGCACCGCTGGTACGTCGCCGGGCACGCGCCTTTCTCCAGCATCTACGAGATGCTGCTCTCGTTCGTCTGGTCCCTGGGCGTGCTCACCCTGTTCGTGCAGAAGCGCTACGGCGTGAAGGTCATCGGCACCGTCACCATGCCGATCGCGGCCCTGGGCATCATCCTCATGCAATTGCTGCCCTCCGACATCCACCCCCTGGTGCCGGCGCTGCAGTCCACCTGGCTCCACATCCACGTCACGCTCGCCATGTTGTCCTACGCCGCCTGCGCCGTCAGCTTCGCCCTGGCCATGATGTTCCTCATCCAGGACAAGATGCGCACCGAGTCGTTCCTGGCCAACACCAGCCTGTTCGTCACTCTGATCTACGCTGCCATCATCAGCCGCTTCGCCGACGGCGGCCTGAAGGTCGCCGCCTTCGACGTGCAGAGCAACAGCGAGTTCATCATCCAGCGCGGCCAGGCGCTCATGGTCGTCATCCCCAACCTGGGATGGATGTTCCTGCTGGCGATGGTCGTCACCTTGGTGCCCACGGCGCTGTACTTCGTGGCCTGGTTCAGCGGCGACGAGAGCAAGTACCGCCTGGCCGACGCCGCCTTCTTCATCGGCATGCTCTTCCAGGTGCTGGCCACCGCCGCCTTCATCCTGCGGGTGCGCGACGGCGCCTATCCCTCGCCCATGGCCGACGGCCTGTTCGCCACTCGCCTCTCCACCAGCCCCTTCATCCTCTCCGGCCTGATCGCCGGACTGCTGGCCTCGCTGCTCTACCTGATGCTGAAGTGGAGAAGGGAAGGACTGCAGCAGATGCTGCCCTCGGCCGAGCGCCTCGACAGCCTGACCTACAAGACCATCGGCATCGCCTTCCCCCTGCTGACCCTGATGATCGCCGCCGGCGCCTACTGGGCCAACCAGACCTGGGGCTCGTATTGGAGCTGGGACCCGAAGGAGACCGCCGCGCTCATCACCTGGATCGTGTACGCCGGCTACCTGCACATGCGCATCGCCCGCGGCTGGCGCGGACGGCGTGCCGCCTACTTCGCCATCCTCGGTTTCGCCGTGGTGATGTTCACCTTCTTCGGCGTCACCTACCTCTTACCGGGGCTGCACGCCTACGCATAATCCTCACCCCTCATCAGGCGTGTCACCCCACGGGGCCGGAGATGATCCGGCCCCAGCTGTTGACCGCGGCTCGTTGCTTACGACTCGGGGATGCCGACTTTCCTGATCAGTTCCTGGAAGCGCGGCTGGGGGCGGACGGGTGCGAAGCGGGGATCTACCCGCAGCCATATCATGCAGTCGGACCGATCCTCATAGGCCTTGTCCAGCCAGCGGTACGCCTCATCGAATTCGTGCAGTGCGACATACGAAGTGGCGACTTCGTAGGAGCACACGTAGCGCTTCCTGGTCATTTCTTTCAGCTTGGCGAGGGTGGCGTGCGCCTCATCAGTGCGGCCCGCAAGGGCGTACACATTGGCCAGGATGGCGACGTCGATCGGGCTGTCCGAGACCTTGGTAGCGGTCCGGGCGGTCTCGATCGCCTCCGGGAATCGCCCCTTTACCGACAGCGAAAGCGCTGCCACCTGGTAGCCCAGATCAAAATCCGGGGCCATGGGGATGGCCTTATGAGCCAGCTCCAGAGCCTGGTCGAAATGTCCGTTCGCGAAGGCGCCCCAGGCGTGCAAGGCGAAAGTCGAGGCGGAGAGCGGATCCAGTTCCTCGCCGCGGGTGTATTCCGCACTGGCCTCCGGCCAGTGGCCCAGCGAACTCAGCCGTACTGCGCGCAGGACGTGGCCGTCCGCGTTGCTGGGACTGAGTTCCAACGCGTGGGCGGCATCCCGCTCGGTGGCTACCCAATCCCAATCATACGTCAGGCTGATGAGACCTCTGGCCGCATACGCCGAGGGCAGCGACGGGTTGCGGGCAAGCGCCTGAGCATAGGCGGCGTTCGCCTGCGGCTGCGCCTCCCGAGGCGGTAGGAACCAAGTAGAAAGAGTCGTCCACGCGTCGCCGAGTCCGACGTAGGCCTGCGCATAGTTGGGATCGGCGGCGATCGCCTGCTCGAAGTACTTCATGCCCGTCCGGATATCGCGCTCCGTGGACTTGTCCAAGTATGCGCGTCCCTTCAAGTACGCTTCGTGGGCCGCAGGATCGACCGCGGCGGTCGTTGCCAACTGCTTCTGCTCGGCAGGGCTGAGCTTGACCTGCACTTCGCGTGCGATGGCCTGGGCCACCTCCGCCTGCAGGGCCAGTACGTCCCGCAGGTCGCGCTCGTAGCTCTGCGCCCAAAGGTGCTTGTCGGTCGCGCCGTTGATCAGCTGCTCGGTGATGCGTACGCGGTTGCCGGCGCGCATCACCGAGCCTTCCAGCACCGCGTCCACGTTCAGTTCCTTGGCGATCTGCGGGATGGGCTTGCGCGCCCCCTTGTACTGCATGGCCGAAGTCCGCGAGATGACCTTCAGCGCCCCGATGTTGGCCAGGGTGCGGGTCAGTTCCTCGGTCATGCCGTCGGCGAAGTACTCCTGCTCGGGATCGTGGGAGAAGTTCTCCAGCGGGAGCACGACGATGGAGTCGATCCTGGCCGTGCCAGCGGCGCCCGATAGTCGCCCGCGCCATGCCAGGAGGGCCAGGCCCAGCACGGCGAGCGCGGCCACCAGGCCCAACAAGCCCAGCAGCCAGGCGGCGCGGGCCCCTCGGGGCGCGCCCGCAGGTGCGGACGCTACGATTCGCTGCGAGTCGCGGCGCAGACGCTGCAGGTCGGTGCGGATCTCCGCCGCCGATTGATAGCGCAGGCTCGGGTCCTTCTCCAGTGCCTTGTCGATGATCTGCTCCAGCCCGGGCGGCACATCCGGGTTGAGCCGCACTGCTGGCGTCGGCGACTTGTTCAGGATGGCGTCGCACAGGGCCGCGGGCGTCTCCCCGCGGAACGGCATGGCGCCCGTCGCTGCCTCGTACAGCACCGCCCCCAGGGAAAACAGGTCGGTCCGGCGGTCCACTTCGCGCCCCAGCGCCTGCTCGGGCGACATGTAGGCCAGGGTGCCGACCGCCGCTCCCTGCCGGGTCAGAGGACCCTGGGTGGCGGTCGCCGCCTCGGCCTGCGCTTGTGGCGTCGGCTGCAGTTTGGCCAGCCCGAAATCGAGCAGCTTGGCTTGCCGGCGCACGGTCAGGAAGATGTTCGCCGGCTTGATGTCGCGATGGACGATGCCCTTGCCGTGCGCCGTTTCCAGCGCGTCCGTCATCTGCATGCCCAATTCGATGACCTCTTCGCTGGTCATCGGCCCGCGCTGGATGCGCGAGGCCAGCGTCTCACCCTCCATCATTTCCATGGCGATGAAATGGCGGCCTTCGTGCTGCCCGATCTCGTACACGGTGCAGATGTGGGGGTGATTCAGGGCTGAAGCGGCGCGGGCCTCCCGTCGAAAGCGCTCCACGGCGCCCGCATCCCCGGCCAGGTCCGGGGGCAGGAATTTCAGCGCGACATGCCGCCCAAGCTCGAGGTCCTCGGCTTGGTACACCACACCCATCCCGCCGCCGCCCAGCGGGCGCAGCAAGCGATAGTGCGACACACGTTCTTCCGGCGAGTGAGGACCCACGGGCTCAGCGGCGGATGGTAGGCCGGGGACGAACCGCGAGTCAATAGCGAGGCTCGTCCCCTACGCCGCCGCGGAGGGCGCGGACTCCGAACGGGCGCTCCTTAGTTCACCGGCTTCGCCATGATCTCCTGCAGCCGGGGATTCTGGCGTACCGCCTCGAAATCCTTGTCCTTGTACACGTCGTTGATGTGCGGGTAGTTGCCCTCTTTGGCCTTTTCCAGGCATTGCAGGCAGCGGTCCAGTTCGCCTCGCGCTCCGTACATCTTGGCCAGCACGAAGAAGTAGTGGGCCCGCTCTTCCGGCGTGGCCAGCTGGGCGCTGGCTCCTGCTCCGCGCGCCGGCCGCATCAGGATCTCGGGATCCAACTCGATGGCGCGCGCGAATTCAGTCACCGCCTTCTCCACCTGGTTCTGGCTGAACAAAGCGGTCCCCAGGTTGCTGTGGTACGAGGCATTCATCGCATCCAATGCGATGGCCTTCTGATACTGCGCCACCGCCTCGGCATAGGACTTCCTCATATACAACACCACGCCGAGATTGTTGCAGGCGGCAGACAGCTTGCTGTCATGCTTGATGGCCCGCTTGAAGTCCTTCTGCGCGCCCTTCATGTCCTTCAGTTGCAGCTCCGCGATGCCCGCCTTGTTGTACAGCGACGCGTTGTTCTTGTCCTTGCGCAGCGCCGCGCGGTAGCAGGCCAGGGCATCGGCATAGGCCCGCTGGGCGCGCAGCGTGTCGCCGCGCTCTTCCAGTTGGGCCACGCTCAGGGTCTCCAGCGGCGGGGTCGGCCCGACCTCGGTCTGCATGTTCGGTCCGGCCTGGGCGGCGCTGCCGGTCACCGCCAGCAGCACGAAGGCCGCGCAAACAAGCGCCCAGAGAAGTGTTCTTTTCATGGCTCCCTCCCTCTTGGGGATGAAGAAAGGAAAGTCCCTCCCCTCTCTGATACCAGACCGCCCGCCATCTTTCCGTGACCCCAGTCACGCACGGGCGTGCGGGGTAGCTAGGGCGCCCAACCATGAGCTATGGCCTATGAGCTATGGACTATGCCCTATGCGCTACTTCAGCAGCTCCCTCACCTTATCCACCAGCAGCTGCGCGTCGTAGATGGGCTTTTCCAGGTAGCCGTCGGCGCCCGAGGCCTGGAGCAGGCGTTCGCGGTCCCCGGTCATGGCGTGGGCGGTGGCGATCAGGATGGGAAGCTTGGGCAGGCGCTGCTTGAGCATCTGGGCCAGCCGCACCCCGTCGATGAGCTCCCCCTGGAAGCGGCTGGCGCTCAGGGAGATGTCGAGGATGGCCAGGTCGATAGCGCGGCTGTCCACTTCACGCAGGATCTCGTCCACGTTTTCGGTGACGATGCAGGTGAAGCCCCCGGCGCGTTCCAGCGCCATCTTGTAGAACTTGGCCACCAGCAGGTTGTCCTCCACGATGAGGACGCGGCGCGCGCTCACCGCTTGCCCGCCGTCTCCGCCGGCACCGCCGCCCGCGCCACCGGCAGCGTGAACCACACCTTGGTGCCGCGGCCTTCACCCTCGCTCTCCAGGCCGATGCGTCCGCCCATCATCTCCACCAGGCGCCGCGAGATGGCCAGTCCCAGCCCGGTTCCGCCCAGGCGCCGCGAATGCGCCGGATCGGCCTGCACGAACTTCTGGAAGACCACTTCCTGCTTATCCCTGGGGATGCCGATGCCCGTGTCCTGCACCTCGATGCGCAGCATCCCGCCCGCATCATGCGCCGCCCGCACCCGTACCGAGCCCTTGTTGGTGAACTTCACCGCGTTCTGCAGCAGGTTGAGCAGCACCTGGCGCAAGCGCACCGCGTCGCCGCGCACCCACGGGAGCTCCTTGCCCCGGGTCTCGTCGCGCAGCTCCAGTTTCTTCTCGCTGGCCTGGACCGTGACCAGCGGCAGCGTCGAATCCAGCAACTGGCGCGGGTCCAGCTCCTCGATCTGCAGCGGCATGCGCCCGGCCTCGATGCGCCCGATGTCCAAAATGTCGTTCACCAAGCCCAGCAGGTGCTGGGCGCTGGAGTACACGTCGCGCAGCAGGTCGCGCTGCTCCTTGGGTTCGGTGGCGAAGCCGTCCAGGATGAGCTTGGTGAAGCCCAGGATGGAGTTTAGCGGCGTGCGCAGCTCGTGCGAGGTGTGTGCCAGGAACTCGTCCTTGGTGTGGCTCATCTCCGCCAGGTCGCGGTTCGCCCGCTCCAGCTGCTCGTTCAGGAGCCGCAGGTTCTCCGTCGTCGCCTCCATATAGCTCTGGCACATGAGATTGAGGTCGAGGTCGAGGACCTTGTTGAGGGAGCGGCTGTAGCGGATGCGGACGTCGCCGGCGGCGTACTCCAGCAGCAGGCACTCGGTGAGGAAGGAGCGCACGATGCCCATGGCGCTGATCACGTACTTCTGCTCCAGGCCGAGGCGCACGTGCACCTGCCCGATGCGGTAGCGCAGTTCTTCGTAGGCCTTGTCGTACACCCCGCAGAAAAGGCCCCGCGCCCAGTGCTGCAGCGTGCCCTTTAGCCGGTTGACCTGGATGTCGCCCTCGGTGAACACGCGGGCGGCGTCGGGATGCTGCGGGATCTGCGAGTAAAAGCGCTCCGCCATCTCCGGCAGGTACTTTTCCATGCGCGGGCCGAGTTCGCGCAGCAGCTTCGCGTCCTCGTCGGAGAACGCGATGTAGCGCTTCATTTCCTCGAGAAAAGTTTCCAAGCGATTCCCGGTACGCCCGAAATGCGCAGTGATTTAACATGATTATACGAGACATGCGCCTATGAGCCTTCCCCCAGAACTGGTTTTCGAGGAGCTGAGCGCCGCCCTGGCCCGGCTGCGGGCGGGCGATTACGGCGTATCCGTGTCCTTCGCCGGCCAGGACGGGGCGGCCGGCCGCCTGGGGACCGAGTTCAACCAGACCGTCCGGGCGCTGCGCCAGCGGCAGGGAAGTGGCGACCCCAAGGCCGTCTCCCGGCTGGTGCACGACCTCAAGAACCCGCTGGCCGGCATCGCCGGAGTGATCGAGATCATCGCCCAGGACCTGCCCGAAGGCAGTCCCTCGCGCGAGGTGCTGCCCGACGTCCGAGCCGAGATCGAGCGCATCAAGCAATTGCTGGCCGAGTTCGCGCAGGGGAAATGACCCGTATACATGATGGCGTCATGCTGAGGCCCTTCAGGGCCGAAGCATCCCGCGTGCTGCACGCGAGATCCTTCGGGCCTAAAGCCCCTCAGGATGACGCCGGTCAAAGTATGTCGCTGGGTTAGACTAGAGAATCACTGCATCCATGGCTGAAGAAACCATCCTGATCGTGGACGACGAGAAGCTGGTGCGCTGGTCGCTGCGCCAGAAGATCGAGCAGTGGGGCTACCAGGTGCAGGAGGCGGAGAATGGCGCCGCCGCCCTGCGCGCTGCCCAGGCCGCCACTCCCGACCTCATTCTGCTCGACGTCCACCTGCCCGACATGACCGGCCTCGAGGTCCTGCAGAAGCTGAAGGACGCGGGCCAGGCGCGCGCGGTCATCATGATGACCGGCGACCCCCAGCTCGACGACGT
>DATKKJ010000009.1 GCA_035543055.1 Terriglobales bacterium
GCTCGCCCACCCTGGCGGAGCGTATCCTGCAGGTCGTGGACTCCGGCAAGAAGTCCGCCTGACATCCTCGCAACGCGTTGAACCCGATTCGGGCGTCCGCGTCTCGTACCAAGTGTGACGCCCGTCACAGGCGGCCGTGCCGGGATTCGCCATAATCGTGGGAGCCGCCGCCTCCGGTGGCGGCGATGGGTCCTTTCCTATCACCTTACTCATGAAGCTGGGTCCATGAACATGTTCAGAACGTTGCCTTTCCTGCCCCGGGCCACTGCCAGGCCCCGACTCGACCGCGGCTGGATCATCGCCAACCACAAGCTGGTTTCGTTCCACGCCGCTTTCCTGAGCTCGCTGCTCAGCATCTCGCCCGGCGTGGCCTCGCGCCTCGACGTCATCCGCGAGATGTTCTTCGGCTTCGAGGTCTTCGTCTCGGCGGCCATGTGGTACCTCGCCTGGCACGTCAACATCGCCGTTCACGAGATGGGACACTACCTCGCCGCGGTGCGCACCAACAACCTGCGCCCCGAGTTCGCCGAGCCCGCCCAGAAGAAGCTGGAGCAAGGACTCGCCGGCCGCCTGGGCTGGTATCTCGAGATGTTCCTCAAGATCCCTCACGGCGCCTTCCCCGGCGTGAACAAGGAAGCAGGCAGTTTCCATCCCAGCGTCAAAACCCAGAACCTGGCGGTCTCCGCCGCCGGCCCCCAGGCCAGCAAGCTGCTGACCCTCGCCACCTTTACCCCCGGCATCATTCTGATCCTGATCGGCATGTACGGCGCCGTTCCGCTCTCCGTTTATGCCGGACGGCTCCTCTTTACGATTGGCGTGGTCGCCCTCTTCGACTTCCTGCTCTCCGACCCCGGCAAGTACAGGGCTTTCCTCGCCCGCCAGCGCGAAGCCGCAGCCAAAGCCGCCGAGGTCAAGGCCGCCGAACCGGCCGCCGCCACCGCCGCAGGCCGCGGCGCCCGCCCCGCCGAGCTCCGCCGCAAGCTTCGCCTGCATCGCCTGCAGGAGGTCAAGCTCGACGACGGCCGCGTCGTCTTCGCTCCCTGGGAGTTCCGCAACTCCATCATGGGCGGACGCCACACCGAGGAGATGGGCGGCAACCTCAGCTTCCAGGAATTCATGTTCATCCCGCTCACCGCCCAGGACTACATCGAGGCCCAGCGCGTCACCAACATGCTGCAGAGCCGCGCCATCCAGATCATCCAGGACTCCGAGGGACTGAACTTCGTCGGCATCGGGCTGGAGGGCGGCATTGTCGCCAGCTACGCCCGCGAGAAGGGCGATGTCCTCCCCGAGGAGCGCGCCCTGCGCGTCGCCGTGCAGGCCATCGAGGAGTGCGGCTTCGTCCCCGACCGCGACGTCTGCCTCGCCCTCGATCCCGCCGCCAGCGAGCTGAGCAACGCTTACCGCGAGAAGACCGGGGAGAAGGATTCGGTCGGCCAGTACCTCTTCTGGCGCGCCGAAGATCCCAAGGTCCTGACCACGGATGAGATGGTCGAGCTCTACCAGAGCTGGGTCAAGAAATATCCCATCGTCTCCATCGAAGACGGCTTTGCCGAGGACGATTGGGAAGGCTGGAAAAAGCTGATGAAGGCCCTCGACGAGGAGATCCTCATCATCGGCGATGACCTGGTCACCACCAAGGACACGACCATCCAGAAGTGCGCCAACGAAGGCCTCATCAACACCGTGCTGGTCAAGGCCAACCAGATCGGCACGATGAGTGAGACCTTGCTCGCCACCCGTACCGCCAAGGACAACAACCTCTCGCTGGTCGTCTCCCACCGCTCCAAGTCGCCCAACGAGGTGATGGAAGCCGACATCGCCTTCGCCACCGGCGCGCTCGGCCTGAAATGCGGCGGCGGCGCCAACACCGAGCGCCTGGTCAAGTACGGCCGCATCGTCGATCTCATCGAGCGCGCGCAGAAGGGCACGAAAGTCACGCGTCAGCTCGACCCCGGCCTGGTCATCGCCGACATCAGCGCCCACGAGGAGCCGACCAACGCCGGCATTCCCTCGGTCGGCGTGGTCATCATGCTCGACAACGGGATGAAGTTCACCGCCGCCACCCCGCTCGGCACCTCCGCCGGCAGCGACGAGGCCATCCACCTCATCGACAGCATCATCGAGGCCGGCCCCCTCACCCGCAAGTACCCGCAGTACTTCGTCTTCAACGAGAAGGAGAAGACCTATCGCTTCACCGACGCCGCCAAGAAGTCCCCGCCCAAGGACGGCGGCGAACTGGCCGAGCTCTGGATCCGCGCCAAGCGCTACGGCGGCAAGGGCTGCCTGAATGCCGTGGAGAACGTCACCCAGGTGGTCGCGCCCCGCTTCCTGGGCCAGAAGATCTCATCATTGGGCAGTCTCGCCGACCTCGACCGCGAGCTGCTGCTGATGGAACTCGACCTGGCCGTCAAGCGCGGCAAGGTCGCCGCCGACGCCCCCGCCGAGCAGAAGATCCAGATCATGCAGCGCAAGGCCAACCTGGGGATGAACGCGGTGTTGAGCCTGTCGCTCGCCCTCGGACGCCTGGTCGCCGCCCGCGACGGCCGCGAGCTCCCCGACGTCCTCCGCGACCTGGAGTTCGCCCTCGACCGCGACTACCTCTACGGCATCAAGGCCCGCACCGCGCAGGAGAAGAGAGCAGAAGTGACCGTCTAGCCACTCAGGCTGAGGCAGTGCCGGCCTTCAGGCCAGGCGTATCGGGCAGCGTGCGCTTCAATCCTTCTTCGTAACTGATCCGTTCCTTGTACCCCAGCTCTTTCCGGATCCTGCTCGTGTCATACGCAATGTCCTGCCGGAAATCGAATGCACTATCCGGCGCCGGCTGCACCGTCGATGCCGGCAGCGTCTTCAAGCGTTCACCGACCGTCGGCGTGTACTCCTCTCCCGCGTTGTAGATTCTCCCGGCCGCCGCCGGATGCACCGCCACCAGCACGATCGCCTGCGCCACGTTCTCCACGTAGCCGTGGGTCCACCGCCAATCCGGATGATCGCGGTACGCATAGACCGTCGCCAGGTCGGCATTGTTCCCCGGCCCGTAGACCTTGGGCAGACGCAGCACCGTCGCCGGCAACTGTGGATTCCCCATCGCCTCGCGCTCCACCAGGATCTTCTCGTAGTAGTGCGCCAGCTCATCGGGCGACTTCGCCTGCGCTCGATAGGGATACAGCACGGTGCGCAGGGGCGAATCCTCGGTCAACAATCCCTTCTCCAACCACCCTGCCTCCATCCCGGCGAATCGCCCGTACGCCCGGTACACATCTCCACTGCTGGGCACGACCATCCGCCCCACCCGTCCCGCGAACGCCTTCACCGCCGCCCGCGCGTCCGCCTCCCCCATGGCGATCATGTGGATGACGACGTCAAACTCGCCCGCCGGAAACTCCAGCACCGGCATCCCCGCTTGCGCGCTTCTGACGTGCGTCACCGCGGGCGACAGCTCGGACTCGTGCTCTCCGCGGTGGAATACCGTGACTTCGTCCCCGCGCTCGCACAGCTCCCGGGCCACGTACGGCCCGATGAACCCCGTCCCGCCAATGATCAGGAGGCGCATGGCTGCCCATTGTAGGGGAATGGAAGGACCGCGAGACCGTCATCCGGGTCGGTCTCACGTAGTTGCCTGGATCAAATGCTGGCCCATCAAGAGTGGGCCCTGCCCCTCGTCACCGTACTTTCGGACGCGCGACTAAGGGCCGAACGCGTGACCCCCGAGGGAGCGCGTCCGAAAGCACGGTGACTCGGCCGCGAGCCCGCGCAGCGGGCGCCAGAATTTAGCCCCGGGCGTAAGCCCGGGGTGAATGGTTCGAAGAAGGAGTAAGCCCCTTCAGGGGCGTAAGAAACGCAGCCGGCTCCCGTTCGCCTTGCCTCACAGAGTGTGTTTGTCGACCGTATACGGAAGGATCTGGTCACGGTCGAGCACGGTGGAGATTGCCTGATCCTCCGGATTCAGGCGCACGGTGAGATTCGCCCCAGGCGCAAGCTGCCGGACATATTGCTCCGCCGAACTTGACCAAATGAAACCACGTTCGTGTTTGCCCGTGTAGTGCTGCCCAGCAACGGAATACTCATAGTGGACCTCGGCGACGGGACATGCGAATGCTCCCGTGGAGCAGAAAGCCTTGGTTACGGTCGCCTTCATGGCAGGCCAAGTGCTCTTGCCGCGCGCCCTAAATACGCGAGCGATAGTCTGAGCGGATACTCGACAAAGAGATCCACCATGCGCCGCCCGAATGCTACACCTCTTCCGCCCCCGGCATCTGCATCTTCTCTTCCTCGCAGATCTTCTCCAGCTCCCGCACCGACCACCGCGCCCGGAAATCGTAGAACGTCTTGTACGGCTGCTCCAGCAGCTCCATCACCCGCGCCACCTGCGGATCGCCCCACTCCGGCAGCGACTTTCGCGCCTCCGCCAGCGGCGCTCCGGCCAGCTTCATCGTGATCAGGGCTTTGACGTTCCCGGCGTGCAGGTGCAGTTCCTCCAGCCCGTCTTTCAGGATCTTCTTGCGCGCCTGCAGCAGCTTGCGCTCGCCCATGGTGTGCAGCACCTGCATGTACTTCTCGAACAGCACCCACTCGTTCACCAGCATGGCGATCTCCGCCGCCGTGAACTGCTTCCAGAACGCTACCGGATAGCGCGACGACAGGAACCGCCCGATCATGAATGCTCCCGCCTCGTACCCGGAGATGCGGTCTCGCAGCAACTTCTCTACCGCCAGCTTGAAGAAGCGGACCTTGCGTTCCACGGTCAGCAGCTCGAAGACGCGGTTCTGCACCAGGTGGTCGCCGATGTCGCACTTCAGCACCTGTTCCACGTAGTCCTGCTTGTGGTCGTCGGACCACTGGTTCACCAGCTGGACGGCCTCCTCCGGCTGCTCCCGCAACTCGACGTTCACCAGCCGCGTCAGCTCGTCGAGGGTCGAGATTCGCCCCGCCATCAGCCCCTTCACCAGCTGCAGGTAATAGCGGTAGGCGTAGGCGATGGAGCGGAACGCCTCCACCTCCTCGGGCGCGATCTCCACTGGCTCGCCCTTCATGTAGCGCAGCAGCCGCGCCGGCTTGAACTTCCCCTGTCCCTCGTACATCGCCTGCCGCCGCGACGAGATGGTGATCCAGTCTCCTTCCCTGATCTCCCGCCCCGCCGCGTTCACCAGCTTGGGCGCCGGGTCGAGCTTCACCCCGTTCTTCTCCAGGCTGAGCAGCGCCGGGATGCCGAGGTTCTGGCAGATGGTGACCACGTGCACCGCCGCCGAGGTCAGGCTGAGGATGGCGTCCATCTCCCGCATCACCACCGAGTCCATGGGCACGAAGGTGCTCTTGCACAGGCACACCTTCTCGCCCCCGCCCTTCGCCTCCAGCGCCGCCTCCCCCGTGAAGTACACTCGGGCCGTGACCGCCGATCGCGGCAGCACCGCCACGCCCGTCGCGAAGCTGTCTAGCACGCTGTAGGCTTCCTGGTCGATGGTGTCCGAGCAGATCTGGCGGATGTGGTAGGGGCGGATCAGCTCCGTCACTCGCTTGCGGGTGATGGTGCCCGACTTGTGCATGTCCACCACCGCGGTCAGCGCCGCCCGCCCCGCCATGCCGGTCTCGTTCAGTTGCAGCAGCGCGAACCACTGGTAGCGCGCGGTCGCTTCCACCGCGAACTCGATGGTCACCGGCGACTCGAACTCGATCTCCAGCGCGTTCAGGTGCGGCATGAAGTGGTACACCCCCGGGAATTGCTGCTTGATCTCGTCGCGCTCGGCGAACGCCGTGGACTCGATCTCCGCCGTGCCCGTCATCATCTCTTCCCCGAAGATGTTGCGCGCCGTCTGCAGCTCGCTCCCCGTGCCCGTCTGGGTGTGCCGGCTGCACAGCACCCCGGCGTACGCCTCCTCCGCCCGCACCGTGCACACCATCTTCTGCATGATCAGCGACGGATAGGGCTCGCTCCGCCGCTCGCTCGCCCGGCACAGCGTCACCAGCAAGTCCTTGTTCTCTTCGTAGATCTCGTAGGAATGCTTGACGATGAACAGCGCCTGCGCGAACGGGTCCTCTACCAGCGCCGGGTCCGACTTGCGGATGATCCCCGTCACCTGGTCGATCAGCCCCGTCACCTCGCTCGCCGACAGCCCCGACTTCACCTTGGCCACCAGCGCCGCGTGTTGCTCCCGGTCCAGCGCGTTCAGGATGTTCCGCAGGTTGTTCAGATACATGCGGCGGGCGGCGAACGGGCCGTACCGCTCTTCCAGGAAGGGCAGCGTGCGCTCCGCCACCCCCACGTTCAGGTAGGTGTCCATCACTCCCGGCAGGTACTGCGTGGTCGCGCTGCGGATGGCGAACACCAGGGGGTCGCTGCGGCTTCCCAGTTGCTGCAGGGTCAGGACCTCCAGTTGCTCGATGGCTTCAGCCAGCTTTTTTTCGATTGCCACCTCGTGGTCCAGGAAGGCCTGCGACGTCAGCACCACGAAGTCCGGGACTGGATAATCTTCCTGGCTCAGCTTGAGCAGGATGTTGCCCTTCTGGCTGATGTCCTGGTCGGAGTGCTGCTCCTCGCTCGAGCACGGCACCACGAAACGGCTCTCGACCGGACGGCGCCCTGCCGTCTTCCCCAGCCACGGATGCTTGTCCGTCATCTCCTGCAGCTCGCGCACCGCTTCCCGGTCGCCCCCGCGGCATTGCAGGATCAGCGACAGGTAGCGTTTGGACCTCTCGACGTCGTTCTCGCACAGCAGCGGGATGTCGATCTCGCTGACCGTGATGCAGCCGCTCTCCCCGCCTTCCAGGTCGTACTCCACCACCGGCGGCGAGTAACCCGGATGTTCTTCCTTCGCCCCGTCGCGCTTCTGGTAATGCAGCTCCTTCCGCGCCAGCAGGCTGCGCTGGGTGAAGTAGTTCCCCCGCACCCTGAAATCGCGGATCGAGACCGCCGTGACCGGCTGCATCCCCCGATTCTAGGAATCCAGCCGCACCTCTGGCTGTGCGCTATGTCACATTGAGGCCCTTAGCGGGCGTGAGCGAGCCGAACGGCAAGCGCGAGCCCGCTGCCGAAATCCTGAGGCCTCTCTTGGCCGAAGGAACTGTGGCGGAAACGCTTCGGAGTCGGACCGAACGAAGACGGGGAGACCCGCCTCCCACTGGTTTTGAAGACCAGGGCAGCCACCGGGCCACATGCGCTTCCGCTGAACTTCAGTGTAACAAGAGGACGCCGGGACCGCCGCGGGCGGCGGTCCCGGCGATGGGTCAGGCGGTCTTGCGGGCGGCGGCTTCGGCCAGCTTCTTCTTGGTGAAGTACCAGTCTTTGACGTCGTGGCCTTCGCCGCCGGCGACGCGCTTCTCGGCGTCGGACTGGGTGATGGGCGCGGGCACGATCACCGGGTCGCCCGGCTTCCAGTTGGCGGGTGTGGCCACGCCGTTGGCGTCGGCCGTCTGCAGCGCCTCGAAGACGCGCAGCAGCTCATCGATGTTCCGCCCCAGCGACAGCGGGTAATAAAGGAGGGCGCGGATCACGCCCTTGGGGTCGATGAAGAACACGGCACGGACGGTGGCGGTGTCGCTCACCGCCTCGTGCACCATGCCGAAGGCGCGGGCGACTTTCTGGTCGAGGTCGGCGATGACCGGGAATTTCACCTTCACCCCGAAGTTGTCCTCGATGTTGCGCACCCAGGCGATGTGGGCATAGACGCTGTCCACGGAGTTGCCGACCAGCTGCACGTTGCGCTTCTCGAACTCGTCGTAGCGGCGGGCGAACTCCACGAACTCGGTGGTGCAGACCGGGGTGAAATCCGCCGGGTGGGAGAACAGCAACACCCACTTGCCCTTGGCGCCGTAGTCGCTCAGCTTGATCATGCCGTGGGTGGACTTGCCCTCGATCTCCGGGGCCTTCTCGTTGATGCGGGGGATGCGCGGGGCCTGACTGGCAGTCTCGGTACTCATGGCTCCTCCTCCTGATGCTAGATGTATGCGGCGCCCCGGCAGGCGGATTCAACAATCTGCCAAGAAAAACCAAGAGCCTACCACGGATTCGCGCGGATTGGTGATTGGTGATTTGTGATTGGCGATTGAAGCCCGTGACTTGGCAAATCACAAATCGCAAATCACCAATTTTCTGTGCGCTCTCTGCGTTCTCTGCGGTTAAATAGTTAGCATGCAAGCGAAGGAACGCCGGCGTTATCCCTTCATCCATCTGGACGTGTTCACCAGCAAGCCGCTGGAGGGCAACCAGCTGTGCGTCATCCCCGACGCCAGCGGGCTCTCGGACGGCGAGATGCAGACCCTGGCCCGCGAGTTCAACCTGTCGGAGACCACCTTCGTGCTGCCCCGCGACATCGAGACCGAGCGGCAGCGCGGCATCCGGGTGCGCATCTTCACCACCCAGGAGGAGCTGCCCTTCGCCGGGCATCCCACGCTAGGCACGGCCTTCGCGCTGCACGGCGAGGACCGCCGCCAGAGCGAGGTCTTCCGCACCCGCTCCAAGTCCAGCCGCATCGAGCTCGACCTGAACGTGGGCAAGATCCCGGTGGAGTTCACCTTCGAGCAAGGGCGCCTTTACGGCGAGATGACGCAGCGCGACCCGCAGTTCGGGCAGATCCACCACGCCGAGGAGGTGGCCCGGGCCGCCAACCTCAACCTGCGCGACGTGGACGCCAGCCTGCCCATCCAGACCGTCTCCACCGGCAACGCCTTCGCCATCGTGCCGCTCAAGTCGCTGCAGGCCATCCGTGGCCTCGGCTTTGTGTACAAGAATGTGGCCGAGTACTGCGAGAAGACTGACGCCAAGTTCCTCTACTTCGTGACCCGCGAGGTGGAAGACAAATCGGCGCGGCTGCACGCCCGCATGCTGTTCTACAACGGCGAGGACCCGGCCACCGGCTCGGCCGCCGGCCCCTGCGTGGCCTGGGCGGTGCGCCACGGCGTCCTGCAGTCGGACGAGAAGGCGCTGATCGAGCAGGGCCTGGAGATGAAGCGGCGCAGCCACATGTACGTGCGCGCCACCCGCACCGGCGACCGGGTCACCAATGTCCGCGTCGGGGGACACGTGGTCGAGGTGATGAGGGGGGAAGTCAGTTTCTAGTCGCCGGTAGCCAGTAGCCAGCAAAAGACAGCCTGGACCCGGGTTAAGCGGCAACCGCGGTCTTCCGTGCCGCGCCCGAGTGGACCGTCTGCGCGGATGAGCCGGCAGCGACGGTCGCCGGGATTTCTTGCCGCAGGACCGGCTGCTCCGGCGTCGCCGGCGCCCTGGCGGCCCCTCGTTCCTCGAACAACAGCCGGCGCAAGGAACGAAGATCGTTCAGGATGCGCACGCTCTTGTTGAAGTGAAGTTCCAGTTTTTCCAGGTTGTACAAGGCGAGGCGCAAAGCGTCCATGCGCCGGGGAGCGTTCGCATTCGATTCCGCTTGCAGACTGGCATGAACGGCTTGCTTGGCGTCCGCGACTGCGCCGGAGAAAAGGCCGAGAAAATCGTGCGCGCTCTCGATACTCTCAAAAGGTCCCGGATCGTGACTCATACCGGCCCTCCGTCTGCGGCAAAGGGGTCCATCACGAGTCGACAGAGGTTGGCGGGCGACGTACGGGTAAAGGTTCCCACTCTGGGCACGGTTCGTATGTGATGTGGGGCACCGAGCCGAGTGATTCACAGCAGCAATCGCTGTCAAGGTCCGTGTAGCAGCTCCCACACTGTGGCTTGATGGATGGGCCACCCGCCGAGGGCTCACCCCAACGCCATCTTGAATTCCTTTTCCCTCTTGCTCAGTTGGAAAAAACCCTTCAACAATCCATTCAGCTCTTCGGGTTCGGGGGTCAAGCGGTCCGTCTCCCACTCTTGCTGCTCAGCGTGCCACGCGCCCTTCTCTTTCCACATGAACAGAAGCCCGACGTTGAACCTCTCCAGTTCAGAGAGAAACCTTTCGGGAAACTCGTGGTCGCCGTTTGGGACCTCAGCAACAAGGTATGAATAATGCGCCCAGCGGGAGTGCGCTGCAGCTTCGTAGACAGACCGGATGTTTTCTGCATCCGCGTACTTCTTCACTTCGAACGTCGTAACTTCAAGTACAGGTTGGGGAAGATACTCATAACTGTTTACTTCGACCAGAGTGACGTCGGGCCTGGACCACTGACCGCTGTCTCTCTTTCGCTTCTTAGCAGTGCCCGTAATCATCACTTCGAAAAAGTCTCCCGGCTCGATGCCCTTCCCCCAGTCCTC
>DATKKJ010000010.1 GCA_035543055.1 Terriglobales bacterium
CTGCGCGACAACCCCGCCCTCAAGACCGAGAGCACCGGCGAAGGTAGCCACCGCTCGGTCGTGGTCTATCCCAGGGACTACAAGCCGAAGACCTCCGGCAAGCCGGCTCCCCGCGTTCTGCCGTAACCCTCGCACTTGTCATCCTGAGCGAGGCGCGTATGCGCCGAGTCGAGGGAACCCTACCCTTACGACGCCCCTGCCCGCTCCAGCCGGATCAGCCGCACCTCGATGGCCTGCTCCGCCCGGCTGGCTGCTTCCAGCCGGCGCTTGTGCGCCCGCAGCAAATCGCTGCGCGTCATCCAGCCCACCACCTTGGTGGGCGCTTCGCGGGTGACCACCGGCAGCCGTCCAACGTCTTCGCTGACCATGTGGTCGGCGGCCTCGCGCACCGAGTTGTCCTCGTACACGATGGCCGGCGCCCGCTTGAGGATCTTCTGCAAGGGCACATCCGCCGGCGCGCCGGGGCTGAAGATGTCGCGCCGGGTCAGCACCCCGACCAGGTCGCCTGGCTGGTCGAGCACCGGCCAGCCCTGATGCCCGGTGCCTGCCACCCGCGACTCCAGCCAGGCGCGCACGCTGGCCACGGTGTCGTCGGCGCGCAGCGCCACCACCTGCCGCGAGGCGCACTCCTTCACCAGCACCTGGTCGAGGAAGTCCACGGTGTAGTCCATCACCACGCGCGCCCCGCGCCGCGCAATCTTCTCGGTCATGATGGTGTTGCGCATCATGAAAGCGGAGATCAGGTAGGCGGCGCTGCATCCGCCCAGCAGCGGCAGCAGGCCCACCGGCTGCCGCGTGGTCTCGAAAGCGAAGACCACCGAGGCCAGCAGCGCCCGCGAGGCCCCCGCGAACATGGCCGCCATCCCCACCAGCGCCGCCAGGCGCACGTCCAGGCCGAGGCCAGGCAGCACCGCGATGACCCCGGCCCCCAGCACCGAACCCAGCCCGCCGCCGATGGTGAACAGCGGCGCCAGTGTCCCGCCCGAGGTCCCGCTGCCCAGCGAGATCGCCCAGGAGACGAACTTCAGCACAAACAGAAAGAACACCGCCCGTCCCACGACGCTGCCGGAGATGATGTGCTCGATGTTGTCGTACCCGACGCCCAGGGTGTGCGGGGAGAAGTAGCCCACGACGCCCACGGCGATGCCGCCGATGGCCGGCCACCACATCCAATGGACAGGCAGGCGCTCGAAGGCGTCTTCCACGCCGTACACCGCGCGCGTCACCCACACCGAGACCACGCCCACGATCGCCCCCAGCACGATGTACATGGCTTCGGCGGCGCCGCTGGGCGTGGGCACGCTGGGCATGGGGAAGATGGGCGCGCTGCCCACGAACGCGACCCGGATCCCCGCCGCGGTGGCGCAGGCCAGCGCCACCGGGATCACCGAGCGCGGGCGGTATTCGAACAGCAGCAGCTCGATGGCCAGCAGCACCGCGGAGATGGGACTGCCGAAGGTGGCGGCCATGCCCGCCGCCGCGCCCGCCGCCAGCAGCGTCTTGCGCTCGTCCACGGTGATCTTCAGCACCTGCCCCACCAGCGAGCCCAGCGCTCCCCCGGTGGCGATGATCGGCCCCTCGGCCCCGAACGGTCCGCCCATGCCGATGGCGATAGCCGCCGAGACCGGCTTCAGGAAGGTCACCCGGGGCGGGATGCGGCTCTCGCCGAACAGGATCTGCTCCATCGCCTCAGGGATGCCGTGTCCGCGGATGGCCGCCGAGCCGTAGCGCGCCATGAGCCCCACGATCACGCCCCCGACCACCGGCACGGCGATCACCCACGGCCCCAGCCGGTTGTAGGCTGGCGAGCTGAACTCGGAGGAGAGCCGTCCATAGAACGACAGGTTGGTGATCAGCCCGATCAGGCGGGTCAGGATCTGTGCTCCCACCGCGGCGATCGCGGCGATGCCGATCGCCGCCAGGCTGATGAAGACCACTCGGAGATTCACCAGCGCCGATTGCCGGGGCGCCCGCGCCCGCTCCAAGGTCGGCGCCAGCGAAGCGTCCATGGGCAGTCCGTTGGTGGTGGACGCCCGTGCTACTTCATGCCCGTCACCGCCGCGCGTCTTTCCGTCTGGTGTCATGCTTCTTTTAATCGTATCACGATATATTTAGCCCCGGGAACCCCTCCTGCTCAGTCCTTCCTCGTTTTGCTGGTCCTGGGACCGTACACGGGCAGGAGAGCCCGTGTTCCCCCATCCGGCTTCTCAGGATTATAACCACCGCTCACAATCCCATTGCTCTCCCGCCCGCAGAACTGGGATGATGCGCTGCAACAGGGGGTTTTTGCATGGCGACCGACGCTTCCGCTTTGGCCGATGTCCCAATGTTCTCGCTGCTCGATGACGAGGAGCGCTCCACCCTCAGCGAGCTGCTCGACCTGCGCCGCTTCGAGAAGGGCGACACCGTCTTCAGCTTCGGCGATTCCGGCGACGCGCTCTACCTGGTGCGTTCCGGCAAGGTGCAGGTCTTCGTCGAGAACTACCAGGGCGACAAGATCCCGCTGGCCGACAACGAGCCCGGCGACATCTTCGGCGAGATCAGCCTGCTCGACGGCGGGCCCCGCACCGCCACCGCGGTCGCCATCGAGGACAGCGAGTGCCTCACCCTCGACCGCGAGAAGCTGCTGGAGTTCGTCTCCCGCCACCCCCACGCCGCCCTCGACCTGCTCACGGTCATGGGCCGCCGCCTGCGCGCCACCGACGAGCTGCTGCGCACCCACGTCACCCGCAACCTCAACGAAGAAGAGGAGGAGCGCCTCACCTTCGGCCAGCACATCGCCGACCGTGTCGCCAGCTTCGGCGGCTCCTGGACCTTCATCATCGTTTTCGGGCTGATCCTGTTCGCGTGGATGGGGCTCAACGTTTACATGGCCACCCACGCCTTCGACCCCTATCCCTTCATCCTGCTCAACCTGGTGCTCTCCACCCTGGCCGCGCTGCAGGCCCCGGTGATCATGATGAGCCAGAACCGCCAGGCCCAAAAGGACCGCCTGAAGGCCGACCTGGACTATGAGGTCAACCTCAAGGCCGAGCTCGAGGTCGCCCAGCTCCATAACAAGGTGGACCGCCTCTACGAGGCCATGCAGGCCCACTTCGCCATGCACGAGAAGCGCCTCAGCGGCATCCTCGGGAGCGGCAGCTCCCAGCCCGCCGGCTGACGCCCGGCGTTACCTCGGTTTCTTTGCCGGTTACCTCGGCTACATGACACCGGCCCTCGCCCGTGCCATGCTGGCCCCAGGTTCCATTGATGCTTCGCTTCTGATGCGGTTAGGCTCCTCGTTGCGGTGACACCCAGGGCGCGGCTTCGGCCGCGCCCTTTTTCTTGCCTCTCCTGACTTGCGTGACGCGGCCGCCCCCGGCCGCGAATGACCGAACGAAGTTGTAGCCCGCTCGCCCTCGAGCGGGCCCGCAGGGCGATTTAGAATGCGGGGACCTTGCACCCCGACGACACCATCGTCGCCATCTCCACGCCCCCCGGCCGGGGCGGCATCGGCGTGGTGCGCCTCTCCGGCCCTGAAGCCCGTTCCATCGCCCAGCCGCTGCTGAAGCTCCAGCAGGACCTGGCGCCGAACCGCGCCCTCTTCGGCGAGCTGCTCGATCCCAGCACCGGCGAGCGCATCGACGAGGTGGTCGTCACCTACTTTCAGAAGCCGCATTCCTACACCACCGACGACGTGGTCGAGATCTCTGCCCACGGTTCGCCCGTGGTGCTGCGCCACCTGGTCGAGCTGTGCCTGGCCCGGGGCGCCCGCCTGGCCGAGCCCGGCGAGTTCACCCTGCGCGCCTTCCTCAACGGACGCCTCGACCTGGCGCAGGCCGAGGCGGTGCGCGACCTCATCGAATCGCAGACCCTCTACCAGGCCAAGGTCGCCGCCCAGCAGCTCGAGGGCGCCCTCTCCAGGCGGCTGCAACCCCTCAAGCAGGAACTGGTCAACCTGATCGCGGTGATGGAAGCCGGCATCGACTTCGCCGAGGACGACGTCGCCGTCCTACCCTGGGAGGAGATCGAGCGCCGCATCGCCGCCGTGCGCGCCCCGCTGGAGAAACTCGCCGAATCGTTCGCTTACGGCAAGGTGGTGCACGAAGGCCTGACGCTGGCCATCGTCGGCCGCCCCAATGTCGGCAAGTCGTCGCTCTTCAACCGGCTGGTGGAGCGCGAGCGCGCCATCGTCACCGCCAGCCCCGGCACCACCCGCGATTTGGTGAGCGAGACCGTCTCGCTCGGCGGCATCCCAGTGCGCCTGGTGGACACCGCCGGCATCCGCCCCTCTCGCGACGAAGCTGAATCCATCGGCATTCAGAAGACCTTCGAAGCGGCCGCCGATGCCGACCTTGTCCTCGTCGTTCTCGACGCCTCCCGGCCGCTGACTGATGAAGATGACGCCCTGATCGCTCGCTTCCAGGACCGTGCTGCCGTCGTGATTGAAAACAAATCGGATTTACCGGCGACTGGCGACCGGCGACTGGCGACCTCGGTACTGCGCACCTCCGCCTTGACCGGCGACGGCATCGACCATCTTCGCCGGCAGATCCTCGCCAGAGTGAGTAGCGACGGCGCCGCCCGCGAGAGCGGCTTCCTCACCAGCGCCCGCCACCAGCAACTGGTGCGCGACTCCATCGCCGCCCTCGACGCCGCCGCCCGCTCCACCCGCGACCGCGTCCCCCACGAGATGGTCCTGCTCGATCTCTACAGCGCCCTGCGCGCGATCGACACCATCACCGGCCAGACCACCGCCGACGACATCCTCAACCTCATCTTCAGCAGCTTCTGCATCGGGAAGTAGCTATGGATACCGTGCGACTCGACACCTGGCTGTGGGCGGCGCGCTTCTTCAAGACGCGCTCCCAGGCCAAGCGCGCCTGTGAGCTGGGGAGGATAAGGGTGAATGGCCAGGCCGCGAAGCCGGCGCACGTCGTGCGCGTCGGAAACCGCCTGCTTGTGACCAACGAGAGCGGCGACTTCGGCATCGACGTCCTGCTGCTCAGCGCGATGCGCGGCCCGGCGGCCGTCGCCCACACCCTGTACCGCGAGACCGAGGAGAGCCGCCTCGCGCGCCAGAAGCTGGCCGAAGCGCAGAAGGCGGCCCGCGCCTTCGACATCCTGCCGCCCAGCCGCCCCACCAAGCGCGACCGCCGGCTGATCATGCGCTTGCGCGGCCGCACCGACGACCGCTAGCGCCGGGACTGCGCTTCCAGCCGCTGCACCCGCCGCTCCATCTGGGCCAGCAGCATCTGCCACATGTCGATGTCCAGCTCGAACTGGTGCTTCAGCGGCCCGGTGGTGTTGGTCACGAACCCGAGGTTCGACCGCATCTGGTTCAGGGTCACGTTCATGCGTTGCAGGTCGGCCTTCAGGGCGTCGAGCTCCGCCTGATCGACCGCCGGCGCGGGAGCGCTTTGCGGAGCCGCGGTCTTGTCACGCTTTTCGCTCGATGGGGATTTTGCGGTCTGCGCCGCAGCGCCCGCGGCCAGCAGGATGACGAGAGCGAGGGCAAGGGTCTTCATGCCTCACCTCCGCTCATGATTGTCGCTGATTTCGGATGTGCGCGTCTTACCCGTCGGCCCGCGAAGCGAAGAAGAAGAGGAAGGACCTACGCCTTGACGACTTTACCGCTCCGAAGACAGGCGGTGCACACCCGCAGCCGCTTGGTGGCTTTGTTCACCCGCGCCCGCACCGGCCGCAGGTTCACGTTCCAGCGCCGCTTGGTGACATTGTGCGCGTGGCTGATGTTGTTGCCGAAGCGCGGCCCCTTGCCGCACACATCACAGACTCGTGCCATGACTTCTCCAGATAGCTCCAGAACTGCTAGGCTAAACCTCGATTTTACAGGATGCTTCGGTTCTTCGGCAAATCGAGGCGTCTTGCGGGCGTCTGAGCCCGCAGCCGAAATCCTGAGCGCGCCAGCGCGAAGGATCTCTCACCCAAAGTAGCCCGCGCGCCTCGCGCGGGCCGGGTGCCCCACCCAAGCCCGGGTTTGGCTTGGGTGGGTGAAACGCTGGCTATAATCGTCCGATCATGGCCACGAGCTCCAAATCCGCCGATGTCAGCTCCAAGTACGAGCCCGTCATCGGCCTCGAGGTCCACGTCCAGCTCCTCACGAAATCGAAAATCTTCTGCGGCTGCTCCACCCGCTTCGGCGACCCGCCCAACACCAACGTCTGCCCGGTCTGTCTCGGGCTCCCCGGCGCCCTGCCGGTGCTCAACCGCCAGGCGGTCGAGTTCGCGGTGCTGGCCGCCACGGCCCTGAACTGCCAGGTCCGCGAGACCTCCATCTTCGCCCGCAAGAATTACTTCTATCCCGACCTGCCCAAGGGCTACCAGATCTCGCAGTACGACAAGCCGCTCGCCGAGCACGGCTTCATCCAGCTCGCCGGAGGAAAGCAGATCGGCATCACCCGCCTGCATCTGGAAGAGGACGCCGGCAAGAGCCTGCACGACGGCCTGCCCGACTCCGCCGACCGCACCTCCATCGACCTGAACCGCACCGGCGTGCCCCTCATCGAGATCGTCAGCGAGCCCGACCTCTCCTCCCCCGACGAAGCCCACGAATACCTCACCCGGCTGAAGGAGATCATCCTGTTCACCGGGGTCAGCGACTGCAACATGGAGGAGGGCTCGCTGCGTTGCGACGCCAACGTCAGCGTCCGCCCCCGCGGCCAGAAGGAGTTCGGCACCAAGACTGAGGTCAAGAACGTCAACTCCTTCCGCTTCATCCGCGAGGCCCTGCAATACGAGATCGAGCGCCAGGTCGAGGTGCTCTCGTCCGGCGGCAAGATCGTCCAGGAAACCCGCCTCTACAATCCTGCCGAGGGACGCACCTACAGCATGCGCTCCAAGGAAGAGGCCCACGACTACCGCTACTTCCCCGAGCCCGACCTGCTGCCGCTGGTGGTGGACGCCGCCTGGCAGAGGAAAGTCCGCGACTCCATGCCCGAATTGCCCGAAGCCCGGCGCAAGCGCCTGGTCGCCGACTACGGCATCACCGACTACGACGCCGGTGTGCTCACCGCTTCGCGCACCCTGGCCGACCAGTTCGAGGAGGCCGCGAAGTCATCCAAGAGTCCCAAGCGGGTCGCCAACCTGGTACAGAGCGAACTCATGGGGCGGCTGAAGGCCAAGGGCCTGGAGATCGAGCACTCCCCCATCTCGATGAAGGGCGTGGCCATGTCCGCCGACCTCACCGAATCCGGCGCCATCTCCAGCAAGATCCTCAAAGACCTCTACGACCAGGCCTTCGAACAGGGCGTGGACTTCCCGGTTATCTACGAGAAGGAAAAGCCGCAGCAGATCACCGACACCGCTGCGCTGGAGAAGATGATCGACGAGGTCATCGCCGCCAATCCCAGGCAGGTCGAGCAGTATCGCGGCGGCAAGACCACCATCCTTGGCTTCTTCGTCGGCCAGGTGATGAAGGCCTCCCGCGGCCAGGCCAACCCCGCCCTGGTCAACGAGCTGCTCCAGAAGAAACTGCAGTAGAGACGCCCGTCAGGGCGTCTCCTTGGCGGATTCCAACGCGCTATGGACTATGCCCTATGGACTATGCGCTACTCCACCGGCGTGGCCCGCACCGTCATGGTCCCGTCCACGTCTTGTGGGTTGTCGCGGTCGCGCACGAAACTCACTTGGCGCTCGGGGCTGTCCGGCGCCGCTAGCGGGTCCAGCAGCTTGATCTCTTTCACCATGAAGATGCGGTTGTTATTGGGCCCGATGTACTCGTCATACATTAGCCCGTCCACCAGGTAGGGGTGCCCCTTCCACACGAACAACCACGGCGATCCTTCGCGGATGGAGACGATCATGTCGTCGAGCACCGCGGGCGGGCCCACCGTGTACTTCGTCTTCAGCCGTACCTTGCGGCCGACGTCCAGCAGGTACTCGCCGTCCACCGCCTGCGCCAGCTCCTCCATCGGGCGCAGTTGCTCCCGGCACAGTTCCCCGCCCTCGATCTTGGTGATCCAGTACTTCTGGTCCAGGCTGACGCCCTGCATGCGCAGGATCAGTTCCACGCCCGCGGCCCAGCCGAAGTTCTCGCATTTCTGCGCCGGCTCCGGCACCTTCAGGCCCCGGATGTCCACCACCTGGTTGGGCCGCGCCAGCAGCGGGATCGCCGGCTTCTTGTCCGCCCACGCCGCTCCCGCCAGCAACACCATCAGAAAAAGTGCTCTCCGCATGCGCGTACTATAGCTCACGACCTGCTGTGCGCTATGCACTATGCGCTATGTACTATGCGCTGGCCCTGTACTCTGCCCTCTGCCCTCTGTACTCTGTACTGCTCCCGTGGATCACGCGCGCATCGCTTCCCTGCTCGAGCTCTTCGCCCCCGGCCTCTCCGCTCCGCAGCTCGCGCAGCTCTCCGCCTATCTCGACCTGTTGCTGCGCTGGAACGCCCGCATCAACCTGACCGCGGTCCGCGATGCTGAAAATATCGTCACACGACACTTCGGCGAGTCGCTCTTCGCCGCCCGCCGCCTCTTCCCTGCCCCCGATGCCTCCGGGGACGTGATCGACCTGGGCTCCGGCGCCGGCTTTCCCGGCCTGCCCCTGAAGATCCACGCCCCCGCCCTGCGCCTGGCCCTGATCGAGTCCCGGAACAAGAAGGCCGCCTTCCTGAACGAGGTGGTGCGCGCCCTCGATCTGCGCGACGTCCAGGTCTTCTGCGGCCGGGCCGAAGACTTCCCCGGCCGCGCCGGGCTGGTCAGCCTGCGCGCCGTCGAGCGCTTCACCGCCGCGCTCCCGGTCGCTGCCCGCCTGGTTGCCCCCGGCGGACGCCTGGCCCTCCTTATTGGTACCGCGCAAATCGCCTCCGCCCAGGCCGCGCTGCCCGGCTTTTCCTGGTCCCAACCTGTTGACCTTCCTGGTTCCTCGCAGCGCGTTCTGTTCGTTGGCACCAGCCAAGATTGTCAATAACTGCACAGTTAAGGTGGGAGGACGATGGCCTGAGAATCGTTGGTTCTGTGCCCTGACACCCCGCACTCAGGTCATTCTGGCGGTCAGAGTGGGAAGACTTAGCTTAATGCACCTCATCTGTTAACCTATTCTCTCTGCGAACCACGGATGACAAGAATCAAGAAAGTAAAAGTGGTACAAATGTCGCCTGGAACAGCCAAATCTGTGCACCGGTTAGCCGTAGTCGCGCAGAAATGTAGGGCTGAGTGGGAAATAGCTGAGGTTTGTACCAAGAGAGGTACCCTCCGTTGCTGGCAGCACCTGCCTTATCACGAACCATCCATCTAACAAGTGGTCCAGGGGGCCCCACTCCAAGCCCCATCCGGCACTCCCAGTGGTAGATTCTCGATTGTTCTACGTAGAACAATGAGCGCTGGCCGGGTCCGCTCCGCCCGATTGTTCTACGTAGAACAATTCCCACAGTTTCCACAATTTCTCTCCTTGAATGTGAAATGCGCGGCGGCTACTCTCGGCTTGGCGGTTCTCCAAGACAACCAATGGGACGCGTCATCGCGGTTGCCAACCAAAAGGGCGGCGTGGGCAAGACCACGACCGCCATCAACCTGGCTGCGTCTCTGGCCGCGGCGGAGATCCACGTCCTGCTCCTCGACTGCGACCCGCAGTCCAACAGCTCCAGCGGCCTGGGGTTCGATCGCGACCCGGAGCGGCTCAACACCTACCATCTGCTGATGGGCGCGGCCGCGGCCGAGGAGGCGGTGCAGCCCACCGCGCTCGAAACCCTGTGGGCGATCCCGTCGCACCGCAACCTGATCGGGGCCAACCTGGAGCTGGTCGAGGCGGAGCGGCGGGAGTTCCGGCTGCGCGACGCCGTGGCCCCGCTGCGCGAGCGCTTTCAGTACATCGTGGTGGACTGTCCGCCGGCGCTGGACCTGCTAACCCTGAACGCGCTGGTGGCCGCCGACTCGGTGCTGATCCCGATGCAGGCGGAGTACTTCGCGCTCGAAGGCGTGAGCGAGCTGCTGGAGACCATGGAGCGGGTGCGGCAGAACTTCAATCCCGACCTGGTGGTCGAGGGCGTGGTGCTGACCATGTACGACGAGCGGACCAGCCTGGCCCGGCAGGTGGCGAGCGAGCTGCGGGAGTACTTCGGGGAGAAGCTGTGCCAGACGACGATCCCGCGCAACGTGCGACTGGCGGAGGCGCCGAGCTACGGCAAGCCGGCGCTGCTGTACGACGTGCGCTCGCGGGGGGCGGAGGCGTACATCCGGCTGGCGAAGGAGATCCTGGAGCAGGGGAACGGGCAGGCGGCGGAGGCAGTGGCGGTGGCGGAGCAGGGAAGGGGAGATATATCGTGATACGATATAAATCACCAGCAACGAAGATCGAAGAAGTCAGAGCGCAGAAGTGGATCGCATGACGGTGCAGACCACGGACAAGAGGAAGGCGCTGGGGAGAGGGCTGGATTCGCTGCTGCCGAAGAAGGCGGCGACGCCGGCCGCGCCCGCGGCGCCGGCTCCGGGCGCATCTCCGGCCCCGGCGGCGGCGGCAGCGCCGGGCGAGGCGGTGGAGCAGATCCCGCTGGAGTTGATCGAGCACAATCCTTACCAGACGCGCTCTTACATGCCGGAGCACTCGCTGGTCGAGCTGACGGATTCGATCAAGGCGGCGGGGGTGATCGAGCCGATCATCGTGCGCAAGGCGCCGGGCGGGCGCTATCACATCATCGCCGGGGAGCGGCGGTACGCGGCGTCGAAGCGGGCAGGGAAGAAGACGGTGCCGGCGGTGGTGGTGCAGGTCTCGAACGAGCAGGCGATGGAGATGACCATCATCGAGAACCTGCAGCGCGAGGACCTGAACGCGCTGGACCAGGCGACGGCCTACGACCGGCTGTCGCGCGAGTTCAACCTGACCCAGGAGGAGATGGCGCAAAAGACGGGGAAGCCGCGCTCGGAGGTGGCCAACTACCTGCGTCTGCTGAAGCTGCCGGGGGCGGTCAAGATGGGAGTGCAGCAGGGGGCGATCTCGTTCAGCCACGCCAAGGTGCTGATGTCGCTGGACGACCCCAACCTGATCATCAAGGTGGCGACGAAGATGGTCAAGGACGCGCTGTCGGTGCGGCAACTGGAGGACCTGTGCTTCGAGGTCAAGCACCCGATCGAGAAGGCGAAGGCGGCGGCGAAATACGTCGATCCCAACGTGCGCGAGGCGGAGAAAGAGCTGGAGCGGGCGCTGGGGGTGCGGGTGCGGATCAAGGACAAGCGGGGGAAGGGAAAGATCGTGATCGAGTACGCGTCGCTGGAGGACTTCGACCGGGTAGTGGAGAAACTGTCGAAGAAGTAGCTAGTAAGGGGCCGAAAAGCGCTGGCGAAGAAGTAGTCAGGAGTCGGGAGTCAGGAGTCGGGAGTCAGCGGGCCGGGCGGGGACGCCCGGCCTACGTGTTTTGGGATTGCGTGACAGGTCGGGTTGGGAGAAGATGCTGAACGCCGGGCGAGCCGGAGCGTATCTGCCGGTCCCTCATCCGCCCGCAAAGGCAGGCACGAGGTGTCAGCTCCCAGGGGGTCGTTTAGAAGAATCCTTTGTGCAAGGTTGGCGGCAACGTTGTGCTGGCTCGGGCTGCTGGTGCTGAGCGGCGTGGCGGCAGGCCAGGAAGTCTCCAACGATCCGGTGCTGGCGACCATGCGGCAGGAGATGGAGCGGTCGCTCGAGAACCTGAAGAAGACGCCGATCCCGCCTTACTTTCTTTCTTATCAGCTCACGGACAACCACGCGATCCACATCCATGGGGCCTTCGGGGCGCTGCTGAACAGCAACGAGGAGCAAACGCGGCTGCTCGATACCGATCTCCGGGTGGGCGACTATGCCCTCGACAATACACACTCGATACGGGGCGGGGATTACTCCTTTCCCGACTGGGGCGAACAGCTCGGCCGGCGGCAGCTTCCGCTTGACGACAACCGCGATGCGCTGCGCATGGCGCTCTGGTATGAAACCGATCAAAGGTACAAGCACGCCATCGAGCGCCTGGGGGCGATCAAGGCCAATGTGCAGGTGAAGGCTGATCCGGAAGACCACTCGCCGGACTTCTCCCGCGAGAGCAAGGAGCGGTATGCGGAAGCGGAGGCGCAACTGTCCTTCGACCGTAAAGCCTGGGAAGACAGAATCCGCAAGTACTCCGCGCCCTTTGCGGAACACAAGGAGATCATCGAGGGAAGCGCGTACGTGGTCGCCGAGGTGGAGACGCGGCGTTATGTGAACAGCGACGGGAGTGTAATCCGGACCTCGTCGCCGTTCTACCGGTTGATCATTTCGGCGTCCAGCAAGGCCGAGGATGGGATGGAACTGCCGCTGCACCAGACGTACATGTCGTTCGAGCCGGAGGGCCTGCCGGATGACGCAACGGTGCTGAAAGACGTCGGGCAGATGGTGAAGAACCTGCTGGCGCTGCGACAGGCACCGTTAGCAGAGCCGTACACCGGACCGGCCATCCTCTCCGGCCGGGCAAGCGCGGTGTTCTTCCACGAGATCTTCGGCCACCGGATCGAAGGCCACCGCCAGAAGAACGAAGAAGAGGCGCAAACCTTCAAGAAGAAGGTCAACCAGGCGATCCTGCCCGATTTCCTGTCGGTGTATTCGGACCCAACGCAGCGTCGCGCGGGGAAGACCGAACTGGTCGGCTATTACCTCTACGACGACGAGGGGGTCAAAGCGCGGCGGGTGGTGGTGGTGGACAAGGGCGTGCTGAGGAACTTCCTGATGTCGCGCACCCCAATCGAGGGCTTCGATCATTCGAACGGGCACGGGCGGCGACAGCAGGGATACCGGGTGGTCGCGCGGCAATCGAATCTGCTGGTGGAGGCGAGCACGCATGTCCGGCGGGCCGAATTGAAGCAGCGGCTCATCGAGCAGATCAAGGCGGCGAACAAGCCCTACGGCCTACTGTTCGACGATATCGAGGGCGGCTTCACCTTCACCCAGCGCTTCTTGCCCAACGCTTTCAATGTGCGGCCGACGATGGTGTACCGGGTCTACCCGAACGGCCGGGAAGAGCTGGTGCGCGGTGTAGACCTGATCGGGACGCCGCTGATCGCCTTCAGCAAGATCCTGGCGGCGGATGACGAGGTGAGTGTCTTCAACGGGGTGTGCGGCGCAGAATCGGGGTGGGTACCGGTGTCGGCCACGGCGCCGGGGCTACTGATCTCGCAGATCGAAGTGCAGCGCAAGGAGAAATCGCAGGAGCGGTTGCCCATCCTGCCGCCGCCGTCGGCAAGCGTCAAGTAGAGGTCGAGGGCCTATGGCAAACAAGAGTCCGATCTGGGCGATCATCGCCGTGATGTGCTTGGCGGCGGGCGGGTGGGCGCAGGACGACGTGGTGCTGAAAGCGATGCGCGACGAGATGGCGCGCACCGTGAGCCAATTGCGCCTGCACGACATGGACAAGCCCTATTTCGTCGCCTATCGGGTGAAGGAGCTGGAGAGCGCCAGCGTATCGGCAAGCTTGGGAAGCCTGACCCAGAGCCGTCCCAACCGCATGCGATTCCTTTCGGTCGAATTGCGGGTCGGCGACTACTCGCTCGACAATGGCAATTTTCTGTCTACCACGAGTTTCAGCGGCGGGATGTCGCGGATGTTCCGAAGCATCGAACAGGTTCCGCTCGATGACAACTATCTGGAGATCCGCCGGCAGCTCTGGTTGGCGACGGACGCCGAGTACAAGAAGGCGCTCGAGGACCTTGCCGGCAAGCGCGCCGCCCTACAGACGCGCAAGGAAACCGAGCACATCGCGGACTTCAGCAAAGAAGAACCGGAGACATTGTTCGTGGCGCGGAAAGCGGCCCCGATGGACCTGGCTGGGCTGGAGAAGCTGGCGCGGGAGGTTTCAGCGATCTTCAAAGCGATGCCCGACATCTACCAGTCGGGAGTTGCCATCGAGTTCCAGAATTCCTACGTCCGCTACGTGAACAGCGAGGGAACGTCGTTCACGCAGGCGGAACCGATGCTGAAGATTGACGTGCGGGCGGAAACCCAGGCAGCCAACGGGCAGCCGATCCGCGACTCTATCCATCTGTGGGCCCACTCCCCATCCGAACTTCCCAAGACGGAGCAGATCGCGGGACGGGCGCGGGAGCTGGGAGCACGGCTGGCGCGACTGCGTGCAGCCGAGCCCATCGAGACCTATAACGGACCGGTGCTCTTCGAGGGCGAAGCTGCCGCCGAGATCTTCGCTCAAGCATTCGCTCCAGGGTTGCTGGCCACGCGGATGCCTATGAGTGACGAGCCTCGGTTCGAGATGTACTTCGACCAACTGGCCCGGCGGATGGGCGGAGCATCCTTCCTGGACAAGCTCGGGGGCAGAATCATGCCGGATTTTCTTGACGTGACCGATAACCCCAAGCTGACCGAATATGCAGGGACCGCCCTGATGGGCTCCTACCGCCTCGACGATGACGGAGTGCCGGGACGGGAGACCAAGCTGGTGGAAAAAGGGATCCTGAAGACGCTGCTCACCACGCGAACGCCGGTGAGGACGATTGCCCGGAGCAGCGGCAACCGGCGCGGGATGGGACCGGCGCCGAGCAACCTGATCGTGACCGCCCGGAACAGTTCGCCGGAGGACCAGCTGCGCAAGGAACTCTTGCGGCGGGTGACGCAGCGTGGGATGGGCTACGGCATCGTGGTGCGCCACATGGGCGGCGCTGAAGTCGAAGATGTATTGCGAACCGCAGCGCTGGTCACGCGCCAAGCTGCGCCATCGGCGACACTGGTCGAGGTCTACAAGCTTTTTCCGGATGGACGTGAAGAGCCGGTCCGGGGCATGGAACTGATGGATCTGACAGCCGCCATGTTCAAGGACATCGTAGCGGCGGGCGATCGACCGGTGGTTTACACCAATCTGTTCATGTTGAAATTCGGCGGCCTGTTCTCGTATGGCATGGCGGCCGGGATGGAGGTTCCGGAGGTGTCGTTCGTTGTACCGCCGC
>DATKKJ010000011.1 GCA_035543055.1 Terriglobales bacterium
CCGTCGTGCTCCATCATCATCACCCGGATGGGGTTCTGCACCGTGCCGAAGCACGACGGCCCGCAGCCTTTGCCCGCCGACATCTGCTTCACGTAAGGGAACAGGATCTGCTCTTCCTTCATCAGGTGCGCGGCCAGCTCGTTGGCCAGCTCGGAGAACGCCACCTGCACCTGCTCCAGCTCCGGGTGGTTCTTGGCGTGGACCCCGACGACCTTGGCGATCAGCGCCTGCAGCCGCGGCACTTCGTTCTTCACGTAGGTGTGGTGCTGGTTGACGATGTGGTCCACCAACTCGCCCAACGGCGCGGTGCTCCAGTCGCGGGCAGTCTGCGGAGAGGCCGTATCCACGCCCTGCTCCAGGGCGCGCAGCACCTCGTCCACGGGACGCTTCGCGTCGCTGCAAGCTTCCTCCAGGGACTTGTGTCCTCCGCAGCAGTAGTCGATGCCCAGCTTTTCGAAGACGCGGGTGGCGTTGGGCACTTCGACGGCCAGCTCGCGGACGGTCTTGGCGACGGTGATCGGCATGGTTTCCTTCCTTTGGGATGTCTCGGGTTGCGCCGCCGCGCCCAGCAGGGCCCCCAGCTCGGCCAGAATCTTCTTGGCTTCCAGGTTCTCAGCCAGCAACTTCTCGACTGATCTCCGCGGCATCCGCAACTCCTGGGACCGAGGTTACAGGCCGCTTTCGGCAGCGACGATGACTTATGTCACAGGAGGGAGGCAGGAGGTAGCTCGTAGGCAGTCGGAGCCGGCGGCAATCAGGTTCCCACCACCTACCGCCTACTCTTCGCTCTGGATCTCCGCTTCCAGCTTCCTCAGGTCGGGGATGGTGATGTGCTTGCCGTCCATCTGGATGAGCCCTTCGGCCTGGAAGCGGCTGAGGTTGCGCGAGACCAGTTCGCGCACGGTGCCGATCTGCGAAGCCAGCTCCTGGTTGCTGGCTTCGATAGTGAACTCCGCCCTGCCCGAACGGTTGCCCGCCTCGCGCGCCATGCGCAAGAGCAGCGCCGCCAGCCGGTGCCGGATGGTGGTGAACGAGAGCTCCTCGATGATTCCCACCAGCCGCCGCAGACGCAGCCCCACCATGCGCAGCACCTTCAGCGCGACCTCGGGATGCTCCAGGCACAGGGCGCGGAAATCGCTGCGGCTGATGAACAGGATGGTCGCGTCGCTGGCCGCGCTCGCCGACGCCGGGTAGGTCCCGCCATCGAACACCGGCAGTTCTGCGATGGAATTGCCTGCGCGCTCGATGGTCAGCACCTGCTCGCGGCCCGCGCTCGAGGTTTTGAAGATGCGCACGTCGCCTGACTCGATCACGTACAGCCCGGCGCACGCGTCGCCTTCGCTGAAGATCAGCTCTCCCGCCCGGTAGCGCTTGCTGACCGCGCGGTCGGAGAGGAACCTCAGCTCCGCGTCGGAGAGATCGGTGAACAGTGGGACACGCCCCAGCACGCCGGCGCGCCCCGCCTTGGGTTCGGGCATGCGCGTATTGTAATCGGCAGGCAGAAGAAAAGGGCCTTGCACGCGGCCAAGGTCCTGCGTGGCTGGCTTGGCGCTGACTTGGTGGGGCATCGGGCTGTGGCGGGTGCTGAAGACGGACACTGTAGCTATTCGAGAGCGCAGCCTGAAGGGCTTGTGACAAAAGTCATCGCCAAGGGTCTGTCATTGGATTAAGAACATGGGCGTGCAAGAGGGAGTCGGGCATGTTCACTCCGCCCAAGCATATTTATCCGGCTTGCTTTCGTCCCTACATCACTTGCAAACCCAAGCGAACACCAAACCCGCCGCTCGGCCCTGCTGGCCTTGCCGCGGCCACACTCAGTGGAGGAAAAGTCTATGTTTACCCGCATGATGACCTGCACACTCAAGCCGGAGAAAAAAGAGGCATTCCTGGAAGCCGCCCGCCAACTGGCCGGCGCTTACAAGAACCAGGCCGGCTTCGTGGACCTTCTCACCCTCATCTCGGATGAGAACCCCAACCGCGCGATCGTGGTTGCTGTCTGGAGGACGAAGTCCGATTCTGCAGAATTCTACAAGGTTCGTACTCCGCTGCTCGATCTCAAGCCCTTCCTGGAGGAGGAACGCATCGAGCATTACTACCTGGAGACTTCGGGCGTGTTCAAGATCGCCAGTGGCAAGGCCGCCTGATGGTAATGGCGCTGTGATCTCTGGTTCCTGATCGCTGGTTTGCCGGCGGAACGGCTACCGCGGGCCGCACAGAGAAAACCAGGATTCAGGAACTTGAGATCCCCAACGCGAATACTCGGCTAACCTCCGATTCCAGGCCCTGCACCACGGCTTCGGACTTGGGCTATTGCGCCAGGATGGGCAAGGGACCGGCCAGCACCTTCGGCCGCTCGCTGTGCGACAGGTTCATCACCCGCCACAACCCGATGCCCCACCAGGCCAGCGCCGTCACTTCCAGGAAACCGGTCAGGCCCACCAGCGGGTAGGCGACGTTGGGGTAGAAGTCGGTGGCGATCTGCAGCAGCACCCGCCCGCTGTTGCCCACCGTCAGCAGCAGGAACGGTCCCCAGAGGTTCGACAACCGGCTGGCGTTCACCCCCGCCAGGATGGGCACCACCCGCGCCGCCACTCCCATGATCATCATGCTGATGAAGCCCACCGTGAAAGCGTGCCGGTGCGCGCCCATGTAGGCATGCGCGAAGCCCTGGTGGGTCGCGATCCCGTAAACCAGGAAGAACGGCATCATGGCGTTGGCGATGATCAACCACACGTACGCGCCGCGGATGAACTTGAAGGTGCGGTCCGGCTGTGTCGGCTTGCTGAACACGCCCAATTGAATGGCCAGCAGCACCGCCCACACCGGCATCAGCAGGTAGGCGATCTCTAGCCCGAGCGCCCAGGCCAGGTTCCCCGTGGTCAGCACCGCGACATAGCTGATGACATTCAGCACCAGCGTCAGGTTCATGAGCGCGAAGATCAGCCCCTGACGGTCCTTCTTGGGCCCCTTCAGCCCATACACCAGCGGCACGAAGCGCTGGCTCACGCCGGCGATGATCAGCGCGGTGAAGCCCAGCAACTGGATGTCGCGCAGCGGCCCATCGATCAGCGCGATCCGCCGGATCAATTGCTGCTGTCCGATCGCCGTCGCCTTGGCGAAGAAGAAGAAATCACTCAGCAATGCCTGGACGAAGAACCAGAAGAACGAGGCGGCGATGAAGCGCTCGTAGGGATTGCGCGGCCCCACCGACTTCGTTGCGGTCTTGTAGAGCACAGTCAGGAACAAGACGATCGAGATCAGCTCCACCACCCCGGAGAAGAAGCCCAGCGCCAGCCCCGGCCCGGTCTGGATCAGCAGCTCGGCCGACATCCGCGCAATGATCCCGGTCACCATCAGGTAGAAGGAAAGGTTCGCCAAGTCTGGCCGCCACAGCGTGGTGTTCTTGAAGCGGGGAAAGCTCTGCAACGCAAAGCCCATCACGAACAGTCCGACCCAGCCGAAGATCATGGCGTGCGCGTGGGCGTGGATGGACTGCACCAGGTGCAGTTGCAGGAAGCTCTTGCCGATGGCGATCTGCGCCAGGTTGACCGCGCCCCACAGCGCCCCCACCGTCAGCACGATGAAGATGCCCGCCTTGAAGAAGCGGCGATAGATGTAGTCCTCGAGGCTCTCGCGGTACACCACGCGCTCCTGCGGCCGCGCCGCCTCGACATTCAATTCCTCCAGCAGGCCTTTCAATTCGACCTGGTGTACGGCAGCGAAGAATGACAGTGGCTCGCTGGGCCCGTGCGCTCCGCCGCATCCGTGCAGTCCGTGACGGTCGAAGATGCGCCGCGCCCCCGGTACCGCCTGCACAACCTCGGCAACGCTGGTGTTCTCGGTGATGACCATGACTTCCTCCGCTACGGTTCAGCCTAGGGCGCACCAGCGCCTCCGGGTATGACTTCGGTCACACCTGCCCCAGAATGTGTGGCGCGGTCGCCCTTGGCCGCGTAGTTCGCGTAGCGAGCGCAAGAAGTTGCGTTCTGTGACATTGGTCATAGGCCATCCTCTTTATCAGTGTTCGAATGTTGGTCATGCAACCGGCGGGACAGCTCGACTTCAACCAGAAGCCTTACATCGTCATCTGGGAGACCACCCAGGCTTGCGACCTGGCCTGTGTCCACTGCCGGGCCTGCGCGCAGCCGGCACGCAACCCGTTCGAGCTGAGCACCGCCGAAGCCAAGGCGCTCATCGACCAGATCGCGGAGATGCATGTCCCGGTGTTCGTGCTCACCGGCGGCGACCCGCTGAAGCGTCCCGACATCTACGAGCTGGTCGAGTACGCCAGCGGGCGTGGCGTGCACACCTCCATGACCCCCAGCGCCACCCCGCTGCTGACCCGCGAGGCCATTGCCGCCCTCAAGCAGCGCGGCCTGGCTCGCCTGGCCGTCAGCCTCGACGGCTCCACCGCCGAGATCCACGACGCCTTCCGCCGTGTTCCCGGCTCCTACCGGTGCACGCTCGACGCCATCCGCTGGGCCCGCGAGCTGGGTCTTCCGGTGCAGATCAATACCACCATCACCCGCCGCAACCTCGACGACCTCGACGCCATGGTGCGCCTGCTTGAAACCCTGGACATCGTCCTGTGGAGCGTCTTCTTCCTGGTGCCCACCGGGCGCGGGCAGGCCAACGACCTGGTCAGCGCCGAAGAGTTCGAGATGATCTTCGAGAAGCTCTACCGGACGGCGGGGCGGGTACCATTCGACATCAAGACCACCGAGGCGCAGCACTATCGCCGCTTCCTGCTACAGCGCCGGACCGAGGAGCGCCAGAACGGAGTCGCTTCGGCCCGCACTTCCATTCCCGCAGCGCAAGCATTTCCCGCCGCCCTGGGTGGCGACGGCATCGCGCGCGCGCCCCGCGGCTTGAACGACGCCAAGGGCTTCGTCTTCATCTCCCACGTCGGCGAGGTCTTTCCCAGCGGCTTCCTGCCCCAGTCCGCCGGCAACGTGCGCCAGCAGAAGCTGGCCGAGCTCTACCGTGAGTCGCCGCTGTTCCGCAGGTTGCGCGATACCACGCAACTGAAAGGGAAGTGCGGCGTCTGCGAGTTCAAGGAGATCTGCGGAGGGTCGCGTGCGCGTGCTTACGCCCTGACCGGCGACGTGCTGGCGGAAGAGCCCTGCTGCGTCTATCAGCCCAGGATGATCCGAGAGGAATCGCTGGCCGGCGCCGATTGACGGGTCATTGGCCGGCGGTCGGGGGTTGTAGGGCGGGCGGGCTCTCCGGACTCTTCACCTCGTGCCGCGACTGCGCGAACGCGTTCTCCACCATCTTGTCGATGCGGCTCAGCAGGCCGGGCTCGGTCTGCGGGTAAAGCAGTTCGGCCACACCGTAATCCCATTTCTGCCCGGAAACGACAGTCGCTTGGCGGAGCAGCGAGGCCGGGGCGCGCGACAGGAAGTAGAAGAGCCAGATGGCGACCGCCCAGTCCGCCGCCGACATCAGGATCAGGTTGAAAGCGGTGTCGCCGATGTACCCGGTCACCATCCGGGTCGCGATCGTCACCAGGTCGGCCGACGCCAGCGTGCCGAACCCCAGCGCCACCCCGAACAGGTAATGACGCCGGGTGATCCCCAGATACGAGCAGAACCACAGCAGGAAGAACAGCAATCCGCACTGCACCAGCCGGATGCTGCGCTCCGCCCACAGCACCGCCACCACCACCGGCGTTTCCTGCGGCGAAGCGCTTACCGCGAACAGCACCGCCACCAGCAGCAGCAGGCTTCCGATCCAGCGCAGCAATACCCGGGCGAAGTCCCGCAGGTAGGGATACGGACGGAACAGCTGCCCGAAGATCTCATAGATGATGGCGAACTCCAGCGCCGTCGTCACCGTCTGGAACGACCAGTAGGCGTAGAAGTAGGCCCGATAGTTGAAGCTCAGCACGAACAGCAACAGGTTGGTTGCGGTCTGGAAGATCAGGTACTTGAAGAAGAAGGGGAATTCCTTGTCCAGCTTGCGCCGGCGCAGCACGACCGCCACGCCCAATTGCAGCAAGGGTGCTGCGAGCCACAGGACGTAATAGAGCCCCGTTAACACTCGGCTGGAGGGCATAAACGGGCTGCTGAGTAGCGGACATGATAGTCCTCTACCCCGCAGCCCTCAAGTTACTTGTGTACTCTTGGTCGCTTTCTCCCGAGATGTTCAACTTCTAGGGCCGGATCGAGCAACTCGGGACCGCCGGGTTGCACGTGGGCATGGGCGCCGAAAGCTGGGCTTTCGGCGGGCATGCCGTGGCGCCTTTGAAACTGGCTGCCGAGTAGGTGGCGACCAGACAGAGGCTGAACGCGAAGATACGTAGTGCTAGCTTCATGGGTTTCTCCTGAGTGCGTGGCGCGCACTGGGAGAGAGTATGGGGCGGCGCCCGGGGCGCTTCAGCCTCGGAAACACGCCGCCCTGTTTACTATCCTGATTCCCCCGGAAATGGGTTGACACCAGGGCAGGCGGCGTGTCTTGGTTACCAGCAGCCATGTCCCCCCGGCATCTGGCCGGCCACCGATGGACGGGTGCAGTATGTACGACGGTCCGAAGCGGTCGCCCGCATCCGGCCTAATCCCCTCCGTAAAGGAACGCCCGTGCCAGACCTACCGGCCCTTCTGCAGCGTCTTTGTTCCAGCCTCTCCCAGATCGAGCACGAACTCAAACAATTGGCCCGGCAGCAGGGCGGCCGGCCCGTCGAGGTCTCCGACCGGCGCCTTCTAGCCGAGGCCCACGGCGCCGTGGATCGCGTCCGTCATCTGCTCTGGCCTTACGTGGAAGCCACCGCCCAACGTGCCACCGGCATCGACCAGGCTCTCCAGAAGTACCGCATGGAACGCGTGACCGCCATGCTCCACGATCTCAGCGACCGGGTAGGCGAGCCGCAGCTGGCTGCGGTCCCCGAGGCCCAGAGCTTCTTCTCCGACATCCAGAAGATCGCTACCACCGCGGTCGAGAAGCACCTGGAGCGCACTGCCCGGACGCCTTCTCCTGAGGCCGAGACCGTCCTCAACTAGAGGTTTCTAGGCAATGCCGCGCTGAGGGCTATGCGCTATGGACTATGCGCTATGAACTCTGTGCTGCCTACCGCCAACTTGCCAGCGCGACGATGAAGATCGCCCCGAAGACGATCGCCGAGATCAGCTCCCGCACCCCCAACCGGTGCACGTTGAGCGGCCTCGGCTTCTGGAAGAACCACCACAGGTTGCGCAGGATCATCGGGTGATAGGCCAGCACCGCGCGCCGCGGAAGGGTCCCCGCCTCGAACCCCCCGAACAGCAGCACGATGGTGATCACGATCCCCAGCACCGCATGCCACCCGGCGGCGAAGCGGTTGCCGATCCCTTCCACCTTGGCCGCATGCAGCCGCAGCCGCACGAACAGGATCTGGTTGGCGGCGAAGAGCCAGTTGGCGCCCCACAAGGCCAGCGCCCGCGCCTCCAGGTGGCCGGTGGTCACGTAGTACGCTCCGGCCGCGGTCGAGGTCAGGCCGATCGCGCCCAGCAACTGCGAACTGGTGCGCGTCTCGCGTCCCAGCTTGCGCAGGCCCGCCTGCACGGCGAACGAGGCCGCCGCCGCCGCTCCCAGCAACAGCAACCCGCGGTTGTTTCCGTGCCGGAAAAGGAGGATGAGAGTGCCCGCTGCGATCGCGCTATACGCGGCGGCGCCCAGCACCACCCACTGCCGCTCCGTGCCTCTCTGCGCCCGCACCGCCGATGCTCCCAGCAGGGCCTCCACCGGAGTGCGCAGGCAGAACAGCGCCAGGGAAGCGGCCAGAAAGAGCAGCACCGGGGCCACCGCTCCGCCCCTGATCGCTCCCACGGCCGCGCCCGTGACCAGCGGCACCAGCAGGATGCCCCACGCCCCGTGCTCGCGCGGCCACAGCATGGCGCGCATCCGCGCTCCGCTCAAGGGTTGTAGCGCTGTTTCCATGAATGCCATATCAGCCGGACTTCCTCGATTGTCCCCGCCTTCCATCCGCCGGTCTGTGACTTTGGTCGTGCCTGACTGGATCCCACGCCTGGTGTGGCGCGGCCGCCCTCGCCCGCGCCGATGAAAATCACGTGGCGCGGCCGCCCTCGCTATCGCGTCTGGGTCTCCGCCTTCTTGGGCGGCGCGGTCATCTTCGGCTGATAGACGCAGAACGGCTCTTCGTCGAGCATGTCGCCGGTGGCGGCATAAGCCCGCGCCCGGCATCCCATGCAGACATTGCGGAACTCGCAGCATCCGCACTTGCCCTTCAGGTTGCCGGTGTCGCGCAACTGCTCAAAGACCTCGGAGGTGTTCCAGATCTCGCCGAAGGATTGCGTGCGCAGGTCGCCTGACTTCATCGGCAGGTATCCGCAGGGGAAGACCTCGCCCTCGTGCGAGATGAAGCACACGCCTGTGCCCGCCAGGCAGCCTTTGGTCATGGCGCTCATGCCGTCGGGCGCCGCGCCCGGATGCCCGGTGTGATGTCCCTTGGGCACGCGCCCCGGATGTCCCACCACGTTCTGATTGATCACGATGCCGGTGCCGCCCGGCATCATGGCGTCGGTCGGCCCGATGCCGCCGGCGTTGACGGGATGGCGCTCGGAGGCGCGCCGCTCCGCCGCCCGCCGCTGCCGCACCACGCGGAAGTAATGCGGCGCGCAGGTGGCTTTCAGCTCGATGTCGCCTTCCAGCGACCGGTCGTAGAACCAGTTGAGCATGCGCTCGTACTCGTCCGGCGGCACCATCTCGCGATCGGCGATCTCGACCCCGCAGCCCACCGGCACCAGCAGGAAGGTGTGCAGGGCGTCGGCGCCCAGGGAGCGCGCCAGGTCGAGCACTTGCGGGAGCTGGTGCGCGTTGTGCCGCGCCACCGTCATGTTGATCTGCACGCCCATGCCCTGCGCGCGCAGGTTCTTCAGGCCCTGCACCGCGTTGTCGAACGCGCCCGGGATGCCGCGGAAGGAGTCGTGGGTTTTGGCATCCGCCCCGTCGAGCGAGATGGAGACCCGCTTCACTCCCGCGTTCACGATCTTCTGCGCGATGTTCTTGTCCACCAGGGTGCCGTTGGTGGCCAGCGCGACGCGCAGTCCCTTCGCAGTGGCGTAGCTGGCCAGCTCGAAGATGTCGCGGCGGTAGAGGGGCTCGCCGCCGCTCAGCACCAGGATGGGATTGGCGAAGGCCGCGATCTGGTCGATGATGGCCTTGGCCTTTTCGGTCGGCAGGTCGGTCGGGCTCATCAGCTCGGTGGCTGTCGCCCGGCAGTGGATGCAACGCAGGTTGCACCCCTTGGTGACTTCCCAGAAGACCAGGCGCGGCTTGGGCGTCCCCTCGGTCGTTGGCCGTTCCCCACTGTGTTCCATGAACCCCGCTCCTTACCATTCAAGGCTAAAAGAGGGGGCTTGAGCCCGATGTGACCGGAGTCACAGGAGGTGGTTCAGACGTCACACCCAGCGCAAAGGGTGGAGCCGGCCTTCAGGCCTGCATTCTAGCTGGGGACAAATTGCAACGGCCTGCTCCACCCGCTGTCTAGAACCTGGTCGCCAGCTCCAGTTCCTCCAGTTGCACCTGCTGGACCCCGTCCACGCCGCGGGCGATCTTCCCGATGCGCTTGGCCTGCAGCGGGCTGACGATGTCTCCCTTGATGGCCACCGTTCCGCCCTTGGCCGTGACCTCGAATTGCAGGTCGGTGGTCGACGGATCCATGGCTAGGTGGGCCTTCACCTCGCTGGCCAGCGCCAGCTCTTCGATGGCGCGCCGCGCCTCGGCGGTGAACTCGAAGCACGGCAGCTTGGCGACCGCCAGGATGGCGTCGCTGGCCTCCTCCAGGCTCATCTGCTCCAGGTTGAGCACCAGGTCGTACAGCGACGCGTCGGCCCAGTCCACGTCGTAGAGGAAGCGCGTCCATTTGCGCCGCTCTTCGTCCATCCTCTCGATGTAGGCGATGGCCTCCTTGCGGCTGAATCCCAGGCGCTCCTGCACCTTGGCGGCGCGGAAATCCATGGGGGCGATGATGCGGATGCGCAGCAGGTGCGGCCCGCTGCCCAGGAGCAGGTGCCCGGCCAGGCCGTGGTAGATGGCATCGCCGCTGCGGACCTCTTCGGTCAGCGCCGCCTGGATGAAGGCCAGGTAGGTGTACTTGGTGTGCTGGGACTGTCCCAGGAAGCTGGGCGGCTTCTCGATGGCGGTGCGCAGCGCCTCCTGGGAGACGCCCCACGCCGCCGCCTTCTGGATGATGTGCTCGCGGTCGATGCAGCGGTAGCCCAGCCGGCGGGCCAGATTCTCTGCCAGCAGCTTGCCCCCGCTGAACGAGCCTCGGGAGATGGTGATGATGGGCATGGCGACCTCCTCGGCGGCGGCCGCACGGCGCCCCGCCTGGCACTCCATTCCCTACACGCATTCCCCGCCCCGGGCAGTGACGGCGCTCACCCTTCGACGTTCAGTGGGCCTTGGAGAAGTGCTCGTGCACGATCTTCCAGCCGCCCTTGCCCTTGGCGTACACGTGGCTACCGCGGCCTTCCACCTTGCGCCGCGGGGAGAGCGTCACCGTCCAGTAGAAGCTGGCCACGGCCACGCCGCCCAGGACCTGCACCCGCGGCTGCGCGATGCGGTACTGCGCCCGCGGCGAGCGGTCGAAGTAGTGGCGGAACGTGCTGGCCAGCTCCTTCCGTCCGCTGACCCGCTTGTGCCGCGTGGACGAGAAGCCCATGAACCCGGGGCCGAACTGCGCCAGCAGCGCCCCCAGGTCGTGGCGGTTGAAGTCTCGGGCCTGCTCCCGTTCCAAACGAAGGATCTGTCGTTGTGTGCCGGTCATAATCGCCTATCCTCCGCGCAATTCGCGCCCCGTTCAAGGACGGGCATCACGGACCCTCGGCCCGTGCCGCGCTTCACCGGATACTGATCAACTCCACGTCGAACACCAGCATGCCGTAGGGCGCCTGCCGGCCCTGGTAGGCCAGGTCCTGCGGGATCCAGAAGCGCATTTTCTGGCCTTCCACCATGAGCTGCAGTCCTTCGGTCCACCCGGCGATCACCTTGTTGAGCGGGAAGGTGGCCGGCTGGCCGCGGGTGAGCGAGCTGTCGAACCGTTTGCCGTCGGTCGTCCACCCGGTGTAGTTCACCGTGACCTCGTCGCTCGCCTTGGGATGCCGCTTGCCCGTGCCCGGCCGCAGCACCTTGTACTCCAGCCCGCTGGCGGTGCGTTTGGCGTCCTTGGGAGGCGCTTTCACGTCCTCGGGCGCGTGCGTAGGCATCTCGAGCAGGGTCACCTCGAAGACCAGCATGCCCTTCGGCCTTCCCTCCTGGCCTTTGTAGGCGAGGTCCTCGGGGATCCACATCCGCCGCGTCTCTCCCGTGACCATCAGTTGCAGGCCTTCGCTGAAGCCGGGGATCACGCGGTTCACCGGGAAACTGGCGGGCGCGCCCCGCGCCACCGAGCTGTCGAACATTTTTCCGCCGGTGGTCCAGCCGGTGTAGTCGATGGTGACCAGGTCGTCCTTCGCCGGATGTTCTTTGCCGGTGCCAGGCTTCACGACCCGGGTCGCCAGGCCGGAGGCCGTCTTGGCTGCATCCGCCGGCGGAGCGGCGACATCGGCGGGTGCGGGAATGTTGGACGAGGACGGCGCCTGTCCCCACACCGACGCCGCGAGCAGTACGAGCAGAGCAAGCATGATGATTCGCATCCCCCTATTGTACCTGTCGTCTCGGGGACCGCCAGGCTGCGCACAGCGACGTGGTTCACACGTCACTGAATCCTGTTCGCCCCCTGTGCTACCAAGGGCGTGAAGCCGGGAGTCGTCCGATCGATCAGCACTCCACCCCAGCCGGCCAGGCAGGCGTGAGCGCGGCGAATCCCGGCATTTGCCGCGGAGGCCGCCCCTGCGGCCCAACTTCTGATTCGGAGGTTGGCCATGAGTCCCGCCGTCGTCATCCCATTCGCTCCTAAGACCACCGACGCCACCCTCGTCCTCGACCGCTACGAGCGCTCCTACGCCACGTCGCGAAAGACTTCCGATTTCGCCGAGACCGTGGGCCTGGCGGGCATCGCCGTCGCCGGCGTGCTCTGGCTCATCGCCCTGATCGTTTACCAGGCCTTCCCCCGGGAACGCGCCGGCTTCCCGGTCGCGACCCTGGTCCTGGTCGGGATCGCCCTCTGGATCCTGCTGGCCTCGCGGGTGATTCGCCGCGGGTTCCTGGCCCACGGACAGTTGCTGCAATCGGTCATCGACTCGGCCGTCGCCGGCTCGCCCTTCCTGACGAACCCGCAGCGGGTCCAGGTGATGGGATTGCGCCGCCTGCCGGCGCTCGAGGGTTGGGAATGCGCGCGGGTCCGCGATCGCGCCCTGGCGGAACAGCAGCAGAGCGCCCCGCGTACCCGGCCGGTATGGATCTGGAAGCGGCCCGCCTGACATGCCCTGCGCCGCTCCATCCTGCACCCGCCGGCCGTACACCCGCTGCGCCGAGTGCCTGGCGGAGGTCTGCAGTGACCACGCCGAGGACTGCGAAGCCTGCGGTAAGACTTTCTGTCCCCGCTGCTTCCGCCATCACCTCGCCGACCTCGAAGAAGCCGGCTGAGTACCCGACGCCTTCGAAGAAGCACGCCTTCAGGGGTGCCGTTCGCTCCCCGAGCTATTGATTTGTCATCCCGAGCGAAGCGAGTGCACGCGAGCGCAGCCGAGGGAGCTGCTTTTTGAAATGGCCTCATCCGCCTGCATCCGGGGCCCGAAACGTGAAACCTCGAAACGTGAAACCTGAAACGTGAAACGCGAAACGGTTTTCTCCAAACCCGAAACCTTCCTTCGCGTGACCGCCGTCACAGCCCCTCGTTCACCCGCCTTCTACCATGGAACGATGCGCAAACGTCCTCCGCTCACTCACGTCAAGGACAAGGGCGAATGGGGCGAGATCGCCTTCCAGGCCAAGGCCCTCGCCCTTGGGCTGTCGGTTTCGAAGCCCAACGGCGAAAACCAACCCTTCGACTTCATCGTCACCAACGGGAATGGCAAGATGTTCCGCGTCCAGGTCAAGACCGGGTTCTGCGTCACCAACAACGCCTATCCCGTCCGCTGCATGCGGCACGATCGCCCCTACGGCGCGAACGACCTGGACATCGTCGCCGTCTATATCGCGCCCCACGATGCCTGGTACATCCTGCCCCGCAAGGCCATCCCGCCCAACGGCTTCCCCCGCTTCTACCCGCACAAAGGTCAGGGAGCCTACGAGCAGTACCGCAACCGCTGGAGCCTGATTACGGGAGATCCTTTAGATGATGTGCGGGAGGTCGGTCTGACGATTCATGCCGCGGCGGACGGCAAATCCGGCGACCCCGCCTAGCCTGCCCTGAGGCGAGCCTTCCGGCGAGCCGAAGGGGCCTCACCATCCACGCCGCCGCCGATGAGTGAGCGCAGCCCGGGCAACTGTCATCCCGAACGCCTTTAGGCGTGAGGGACCTGCTTCTGATGAATGTCATCCCCAGCGAGGGCTTCAGCCCGAGTCGAGGGACCCCTATAGTCACCAATCTCTTCGCACGGGGTTGGAACCCCGATTTGGTGGAAGGCCTCCACCCTTAGGCGTGAGGGGACCTGCTTTCATCGCTTGTCATGCTGAACGAGGGCGCATGCCCGAGTGAAGCACCCCACGAAGGTCGCGCATCACGAGAGCCTCGACAGGCACTTCGGCCCAGATTGTGCCCTGATGGGAAAGCTCGTCTTCAAGCGGGGGTTTAGGCGTCCCCGTCCGCGACGGCGCCTTGCCAACGAAGTTGTAGCCCGGCCGTCCTCGGCCGGGCACGCGAAACTCGAAACTCGAAACGTCTTCCCCGCGTGAATCGGCCTCGCCATTCACGCTTCCGCCGAAAGAAGCTAACGCCCGATAGCAAAGCCCCAACCGCTGCTGCCTCGCGAGACATCCTTGAGTTGGTAGTTCGTCAATAGAATGTTTGGTAGATCGACCTCGGTTCGCTTCTGCCCCACTTCTTCCACCGTCCTCAATGTCAGCGGTGTTCCAGCGCAGATCCGCGTCCGGACCTCGCGCTCGTTCAATTCTTGGCCCCAGTCATTGATGTAGAGGGTGCGAATCACTACTGGACTGATGCCAAACTCCGCTCCCTGGTCATGCCCCCAGATCCATCCCTCCCCGACCGCTCCAGCGGCCACCGGCTTTTCGTCCTCCCGGGGAGCACAGGTGATCTCCTCCGACTTCACCGTCACCTGCAATAGGGGTGTAGTGAGCGGGAAAACGCAGCGGAAGCCCCCAATCCAGCCCGGATCGAATAGACAGCGCCCGTTGCCCGGGACACCGAACGGCTTGTCCGTATGCGTGATCCGCTGTTCTTCTGTACTCTGGAACATTAGCAAGGCAAAGGTCAGGTGAGCAGCCACCGGCTCCGTCTTCATTCGCTCGAATACGGCATTCTCCATAGAGAACTCGACCGCTGAATGCTGGCTTCGCGAGGAAAGCATCCCGCCCGCGGAGATCCAAGGCGAGTTCCACACTGTTCCATCCGACGACCGCACCGTGACCTGCACGCCATTGAGTCCGACCAGGGAATCCTTCGCAATTCCGGAAACTAGCAGCGGCACGCGAATATGCGTTTTGCCTTTCTCCACTTCGGTTTCCTGTACCTTGGGCTTCGCGGGATCAAGCGCGAACTGCACCGGCAGCGTGCCTGTACCGGTCGGATACGCATGGCGAATGAGCGCTTTGTAAGGGGAAGCGGCCATGACTACCAGGATTGCCAGCGCTGCCCCACCCAGTAGCAACCGCGCTCGCGTCGTCCTCCGCCGCGCGTACTGCGAGAAGATGACTGCCAGGCCCGCCCCTAGTGCAACAACGGATTCGATCGTGTCTGGGATCGAAGCAGCTCCGGAGATCCCATTGTTGGGCACGTAAGAATTCAGAATTGAGCCACCGATGAGGTACAGCACCACGCATAGACTCGCCAGGAGGAACTGCCCAAGACTCGAAGTCACGGTCGCGAACGTCATGCTCGGCAACACGAGGATGATCTGCCACAGTAATTGCAACATCATCAGGCCTGGGAGGAACGTCCACGGCCGGAACCCGCCCACCTCAAGCAGGATCACTTCCACGACGAAGATGGGCAGGTTAACGAAAACGACGACGAATAACAGTTTCGCTGCGAGCAGGTTCTTCCATTCATACGGACGCGTCACCCAGAACTGCCGGTCTCCGACCAGAGGTTCGTCCTGCACCGCTCGCACCACCAGGTATACCCACCCGATCGGCACC
>DATKKJ010000012.1 GCA_035543055.1 Terriglobales bacterium
CAGAGTTCGGGCGTGGTCTTGAGGAAGGGCTGGATGCGGTCCCAGCCGGCATTGTTCACCAGGATGTCGAGGTGTCCCAGCTGCGCGATCGCCTGGTCGCGCATGGCCTGCACCTGCTCCAGCTTGGTGACGTCGGTGGCGCAGGCGATCACCCGCCGCCCGGTGTTGCGTGCGATCTCGCGCGCGCTGGCATCGGCGTCATCAAAACGGAAGTCGGCGATCATCACATCGGCGCCGCACTCGGCCAGCGTCTGCACGATGGCGCGCCCGATCCCGCGCGCGCCGCCGGTCACGACTGCGTTCTTTCCTGTCAGCTCCACCAGGCTCATGCTTTGCTCGCTCCGACCGCCTGTTGAGCTGCGGCAGCGGCGCTCTTCCCCAACCCGAACAGCTCGACCGCGTTGTCGCGCAGCAGCTTTTGCTTCACTTCGTCCTTCAGTCCCAGCTCTTCCACCTGGCGCAGCGATTCCTTCCACGGCAGGCCGTTCGTGCCCCACAGGCAGCGGTCGCGTCCCAGGCGGCTGTTGATGAACTGTACGATCTGCGGCGAGAGATACTTCGGCATCCACGCGTCCACGCCGAACCAGATGTTCTCCCACTTGTAGCAGACGGAGAGCAGCTCATCGACCCACGGCCACCCGGTATGGGCGCCGATCATCTTCAGCTCGGGGAAATCGCAGGCGATGCGGTCCAGTTGCATGGGGCGGGCACAGTCGCTGGGCATGGCTTCCAGCACGTGCCCCACCTGCATCGAGACCGGCACCCCCAGCTCCACGCACTTGGCGTAGAGCGGGTACATCTTGGCGTCGTGGAGCGGGATATCGAAGCCGTAGATGTGGACGTAGACGCCCTTGAAGCCGTGCTCCCCCACCGCGGTCTCGATCTCGGCCAGGCTCTCCTGGATGCGGAAGGGGTTGTAGCCGGCCAGGCCGACGAAGCGGTCGGGGTACTGCTCGGTGTACTGCAGGACATCCTCCAGGCGGGTGTCCATGTACATCCATTTGCGCCAGTAGGACCACATCTTGCACTGGACGATGAAGACCTTGTCGACGCCGGCGGCGTCCATCAGGCCGATCATCTCGGGGATGGATTGGTAGCGGGGCAGGCCGCCGATGGCCTTCTCCATGCGGCAGACCAGCTCACCCTGCTTGGCCCGGTCCCACTGCTCCATGAACTCGCGGGTGGCCACGTAGTACATGAAATCGATCGCCTGGGCGGACAAGCGGCACCCCCATTTGTTCGAACGTTCGTTCGAAATGTACCGGGGCACGCCGGGGCCGCGCTATGACCGAGGTCACGGCGCCGTGTGACGACAATCACGTTGCGAGGGGTGCCGGAACGGGTACCGGACAGATCCGGCGGCAGGTATGGATGACACCCGTTCCGGCCTATGAATCCGCGCGCCTAACCGGCAAAGCCGTCCGGCTGGGACACCGGGACGTGCAGCTCGTGCTCGTCGTAGCGGCGTCCGGCGGCCAGCGCCTTGCGGTTCAACTCCACATACTTCGGGTTCTTCACCTTGGTGGCCAGCACCGCCTCCGCCGTGCTTGCCGGCAGGCACTCGGTCTCGGCCAGCAGCGCGCCCAGCAGGATGACGTTCGCCACCTTGGCCGATCCCAACTCGTCCGCCATCTCGAAGGCCGGCACGCAGACGGCGCGCGCGCCCGCCGGGACCTCGAAATCCTCCGGCAGCCGGTCCCGGCTGTAGATGATGAGCCCGCCCGCCTCCACCTGGGGGGCGAACTTGCGCAACGAGATCTCATTCATGGCGATGAGCACGTCCGGGTGGGAGATCAGCGGCGAGCCCACGCGCTCGCGCGAGAAACAGACGTGGCAATGGGCGCTGCCCGACCGCATCTCCGGGCCGTAGGAGGGTAGCCAGCTCACTTCCATCTTCTCCGCCATGCCCATCTCGGCCAGCAACTGACCCAGCAGCAGCACTCCCTGGCCGCCGAAGCCCGCGATCTTGATGGTGATCTCGCGAGCGGGATGTTTATGGCCGTTGCCCTGCACCGCTAGCGGCTGCCGGTCGATCTCCAGTACCTCGCGCACTGACTTCTGCGGCGGCTCGGCGACCTTGGGGATCTCCACCACCCGGTCTCGGAAGACATTGAGCGGGAAGATGGGGATCATCTTCTCCGCCACCCAGGCGCGCGCCTGCACCGGGTCGAGCTTCCAGATGGTGGGGCAGGGCGACAGGATCTCGACCAGCGAGAACCCGACGCCCTTCACCTGGTTCTCCAGCGCCTTGCGGATGGCCCTGCGCGCTTTCATGATGTTCTTGTTGTCGCTGAGCGCTACCCGCTCCAAATACACCGGCGCTTCCAGGGTGGAAAGCAGTTCGCACACGTGGAGGGGGAATCCCTCGTTGCTCGGCCGACGCCCCCAGGGACTGGTGGTGCTGGGCATGCCGACCAGGGTGGTGGGCGCCATCTGCCCGCCGGTCATGCCGTAGATGGCGTTGTTGATGAAGAAGCAGGTGATCTTCTCGCCGCGGTTGGCGGCATGGATGATCTCCGCCGTTCCGATGGCCGCCAGATCGCCGTCCCCCTGGTAGGCGACCACGATGCTGTTGGGGTTGGCGCGCTTGGCGGCGGTGGCCACTGCCGGGGTGCGCCCGTGCGCCGCCTGGATGTTCCCCACGTCGAAATAGTAGTAGGCGAAAACGGAGCAGCCCACCGGACTGACG